>DASUCH010000108.1:0-3982 GCA_035762785.1 Nitrososphaeraceae archaeon
TTGACAAGGTTGAGATAAATGATCCGAAAGTTTACTTGATTAACCACCTAAAATTTTTTTAGGATAGTAGAATAATATAGGTTTCTTTTTTTCTTTAACTTTAAAGCAAATCTAAAATTATTTCTTGTTGGTTACATAAAAATGCATTGAGTCAAATTAAAAGCTAATTTATCATTATAATTTATCATTATTCTTCATGATAGAAAATATGTCAGCAGAGAATGGTAAAATAAGTTGAATACCAAAATTCAATATATATCTTTTTAGAGTCATTAGAAATAATATGGGACTTTATTTTTCTCACAAAACTAAATATTTAAAAATTTCTTCATAATAATCAGCATAAAACTAAGGATTCTTTAAAATCGTGTAAAATCCTTATTCATACTAAAATTATACCTTTTAATGGAAATATCCCGTTCAATAAAATTATACCTAATTGTTATAAGAAATAAAGCTTAAATAATCCGAGGTAAAGTATAAGCCAAGTGACAAACATTATTTTTCGACGCGAAACAATTTCAATTATACCTACTATTTTCTTATTATATTCGATTTGCTTGATTTCTCCAACAAATGCCTATTCTACTGAATCATTAGAAGAGACGACCATGATGGAACGTGCCTATGATTTTCTAAATGAAGGAGAAATTGAATATGCCTTACAACTATACGATAAAATTCTTCAAGTTAATCCTACTGATATTCATGCATTAAATTATAAAGGATTAGCATTGGCAAGCTTAGGCCATTATGATGAGGCTATACAATGGTATGATAAGGTTCTTAAAATCGATCCCACGAATGTTTCTGCTCTAAATAACAAAGGAGTTGCCCTCTATAATTTAGGCCATTATGATGAGGCTATACAATGGTATGATAAGGTTCTGGCTATACATCCAAATGATAGTGATGCAACATATAATAAAAGTATAGCATTACTTAGTTTGAAGGAATCAAATGAGCGGTCAATCTTGAATAATGAATCATTTCCGTCGCAAGAATAACGAGAAAATATTAATATAATAACTAAATCAAAATGATTTACATTAAATATAGTTAAGTCTTTTTTATCATACTTTGTAGTTTTATAATTCAAGTCAATAGTATGAATGTTCAAATATTCTTCATTCTATTACCTAATTTTAAACTTTCAAATTCGCTAAATATAGGCGATAGTAATCAAGTTTATCTGGATCGTATTTTTGAATTATACTTGTAGGTTCGCCATTGTTTATTCTACGTATCAATACATCTCGATGAACATAACCAGTAACAAATTCGTACCCTTTTCGTTTAGCTTCAGTTAAAAACTTAATTCTAAGATTATGACCTCCACTTTCTCCCCAATAACCTGTTTTAATATTTATCCTTTCGAGAAAAATTGTATTTTTCTGTCCAAAATTCTCTTCAAAGGTTCCTCTTCTTAACTTGTAGTATTCTAGTGGGCCACCTTTGGCAAACCCGATAAGCTTTCCATTAATTTCATTTAATCTTAAACTGACGAGGATAGTTTTAGAATGCTTAATAGATCTGGCAAACTTTTTTTCGTTATTGATTTCAATAGGATTGTTAAGCTCCTTATAAAGGCTTATAATCTCATTTAAAGTATTTGGATTTATATTTTTATTTTCCTCTGGAATAAACAATAAATTAATCTCTCCTTTTCTAACAGCATTTCTTATCTCTATTTCTTTTGCAAAAGATTCTTTAAATTTAGCTATATTGTTGTGATAATTCTGTTTGTATTGCTCAGGGATTCCCTCTAATACAAAATCAAGCATTTCTTTCTCTTTATTCAGTAAAGAAAAAAACTTGACTGATTCTTTATTTATACGTGATGGATGCCATCCTAACCCATGAGCATTACGTCTAGCCAGTTCTAAAGCATGTTCAAAGCCTTGTAAGGCATAACCAGCAACTCGTTCTGAAACTGAAAGAAACCAACCGAGATTTTCATAATGTTTTCTTTTATCTGTATCATTAACAGAGATACCTGCATCTGTAAATAACTGATTCATTCTCTCTCGTGCATGCTCAGCGATCTCTCCCTGAAAAGGATATGCTGTTCGGTGGATAATAGCAATAACTATATCTATATCTAAACCTGCTTCATCGATTGATTCTTTAATCTTCTTGTCACTTCTTATATATGATTCAACAGCATCTTCATTAGGTTTTTCAAATCTTTTAAGTGGATCAAAATCGTGATAAAGAGCCGAAGTGAACAAATACTTTATATCCATTGAATCAAAGTTATTATTTCTAATGTTATTTTTTTGGCCAAATACTGCTAATAAGGTAAAATACGTGGCTTCTAATTCATGATTTATATTATGATAACCATAATAATCAACCCCTAGGCCATTAACAGAAAATTCTGTTATTGCATGCTCTACTGTTTTATTTAGCCATTTTGTTGAAATACCCAAACTATTACCTACTTGTATTATTCTGTTTTTGAGTGTGGCCTCGTCTGTTTTTCCTAATTTGTATTTTATCCACCAACGGAAAAGGTATAATTTATTATGAAATTGATACCATTCGTAAGTCGATTCTGCTAGGGGATTGGTAAATGAAAAGTCTAAACTAGATCTTTCCTGAAACTCTCGTTTAGACAATATTACCTTAAACACCAAAGATAGTTAATATAATAAAACCTGATTATAAATATCTTATATTTATAAAAATTAATTATGAAATTCTAATTCTTTTGATTATTATCTAATACTATGTAATTATTTTAAATAATTTATAGAAAAAATATTATTATCAGTTACCCATAATTATACAGGAATAGAAGTAAAATTAAACATCAGTGAAAGGCGTATAGTAACTTGGAATTACCTTTACATACTATAAAGGGACTTTAATAAGCGATGTATTAAGATAAAAAAGTTTTAATCGACATTATTAAGGAACGAAAGGATTTTGTATAGCTAATTATTCTAACAAACAAGATAAATTACATTAATGTCCTTCAGTATTTCTTTATTCACCAATAGTATAACAATTGATATTAATAGTATAACATCTTATGGATTACACATCCTCAAAATTTCTATACCACATTAGACTTTTAAGAAAGTAAATTCTAACAGAGACCATTTTGGTTTGTATTTCATGAGTCTTAAATTGATGGATATAAAAGTGAGTCAAGTCACTTAAAATAAATATATATAATATAATAACAATAAGATTAAAACCTATACAAGAATTAATTATAATTAATTAATTAAGGTACCTGTGGTGAATTAAATTATATATCTATCTATCTATCACATTTTTTCATAATTTCTTTAACCTCTTTGTCACTTACTTGATCAAAGTGCTCATAGAATTGTCCCACTGCAGCAAAGTCATATGGGGTATAAATAACAATTACTTTATCTGCAATTTGATTCAGTTTTTCTAATATACTGCTTTCCAGTGGTGCTACAGGTACCGCAACAATCAATTTTTTACAATAATGTTTTTCTTTTAACCATTTAACAGCCGCAAGCATTGTTGCTCCAGTTGCAATGCCATCATCTACCAATATGATCATTTTGTCTTTTAGTATATTAGTTTGATATTCTTTATTACCTCTAAATTCTATTAATCTGCGTTCAATTTCTTTTTTTTGTATTTCTACTTGTTTAGAGATATATTCCGGTGACGTATTAATTCTGTTAACTATTTCCTCATTGAGGATATAGCTTCCATCAGCCATTACAGCACCAATTGCAAGTTCAGGGTTATTTTCTGCTCCAATTTTTTTACAAATAATGATATCAAGTTCTGTATTGAGTTTTGAAGCAATTATATCACCTAAAATAACACCACCGCGAGGAATGGCCATAACAATAAAAGATTCTTTTTTTGCGTCTGAGCCAAAGAAGGTATTTTTAATATATACTTCTAGTCTTCCAGCAAGCAATAATCCTGCCTCTTTTCTGTCATGAAATTTGGTGATCATATGTATATATATATATAATTATAA
>DASUCH010000109.1:0-7751 GCA_035762785.1 Nitrososphaeraceae archaeon
AAAATAGAAAGAACATACGTTGATATTATAAATTTATTTTTTTATATTGAAATTTAATGATTATATATTTTAATATGATAAATGCTTAAATAAAATTAAAACTAATTTATTATTTTATTAAATTAACTTGTTCTCATTAAACTTTCCTTTAATTATATCTTTATGTTTATAATAATTGGAGAATAATTGGAGACTATACTCAATATAAAATAATTATTTTATTCTGTTTCCGATTAATATAAGAATAAGTAGTTTAATTATATACTTGTCTATGGATAAAAAAACAAAATCCAGTAGTAAAAAAACAAATAAAAGATCTACATCTGTAGTTAGTAGAAGAAAAGCAACAACACCAGCAAAAAGAAAAGCAACAACACCAGCAAAAAAAGCAACAGCAAAAAGAAAAGCAACAACACCAGCAAAAAGAAAAGCAACAACACCAGCAAAAAGAAAAGCAACAACACCAGCAAAGAAAGCAACAGCAACAACAAAAAGAAAAGCAACAGCAACACCAGCAAAAAGAAAAGCAACAACAACACCAGCAAAGAAAGCAACAACAAAAAGAAAAGCAACAGAAATTAATGAATTAGAAAAATCATCAGAAAATGTTCTAGAGAGTCCAGTAGAGAGCCTAGTAGAGGGCCCAGTAGAGAGTTTAGTCGAGCAAACTCATTCAGAAACTCCTTAAAATTAATACTACATTATTATGATGATATCTAATATATGGGAGTAACCATTTTAGTTTATCAAACTATTTTTTCTTATTTTTATATTATATAGTTACAAATATAACCAGTTTGAGAAATTAAGTCAGTTCTGTAATTATAAAATATCTAAATTATATTATAATGATTAATATCATAATGATTAATAATTTTAATATATAATATATTTAGTCATTCATTCCTATATTGAACTATTAAATCATTCTAGTTCATTACCATTTTAAAAAGTAAAGTACTTTCATATTTATATTAATGTGAATTATACAATCTAAAGTATAGAATATAAACATAAACAAATTTTATTAATATACCTTATTTAATTGCCACAGATATATGATTTTCGTTAGTTTTATCAAAAGCTATATTAGTTAAAATTTTATAGTTATTTTATATATTGTGCACATTTGTAGGTGGAATATAATGATGAAATCGCGTATGTATGATTCTACTAAATTGAATTTTATTAGGTTATTAAAATTATTTGAAGACTCAATTGATGATGTTGTAGCAATAACTAGAGCATTTAGTATTGCATATGTTATTCATAGAGGAAAACTCTATGATAATATAAAATCTGAACCGTACATAAATCACACTCTTAGAGTTGCATTGATTCTCGCTAATGAATTAAAAGTAAAGGATAGAGATGTTATAATCGCTGCTATTCTTCACGATGCCTTTGAAAAGACCTATACAAATACTTTTAAGGAAGATCTTCTTAAAAAGACGATTGGAGAAAAAGCATTAAATTTAATTTTATCTACAACTAAATTTAACATAAAGGAGATGGAATCCAATGAGTATTGTAAGCTAGTTTTAAAAAGTTCCCAAATTGTAAGATATCTTATACTAGCAAATAGATTGGATAGTATTAGAATTTTAAAGAATTCTATTCGCAAAGACAAGATACAGCGATTCAAAAAAGAAACCCAGGAATATTTTTTACCAATTGCAAATTTAACTGATGATAATTTAGTTTTTAAATTATCTGTTGCAATGTACGAATTAAAATAATTTTGAACATAGTAATTTTATTTTATTCAAATTTTTTAAATACTTAACTAATTTATATTCAGCACTGTCCCACAAATATAGCATCGATAAATTTTTTCCCTACTTTACTTCAGTTCCTAATGTAAAAAATATAAAGGAAAGCTAATATTAATTTATTCTCATTTTAGGAAACGAATAATCTTTATGACAATTATAATAGCAGCAAATAAACTATTTCATTTAACTTATTAATTCTAATTATTTAAACATGGATTTCCATCAATATTGACAATATGATTTTTGCCATATGGTATAATACTATATCTACATCCAACTATTTTGCTTATAATATGAAGGTTTGTCATTAAATGTTCAGTAACTTCTCCTATTAAATACCTTGATCTACCATTCGCTAAACTTGCAGGTATTACTAACATATCTGCAAGATATTGATCAACAGCTACTTTTTTATTATAGTTCATTAGAAACTTAGTTGAAGCTTCTTTTCCTACATATTCTGCAGATTTATTTATTTTTCCTATGGAATCTCCTCCAATATAAGGTCCAAAATCAGATTTAGAATAAACTAAAATCGATGCTCCAGGGGAAATAGCATTTTCGATAGATGCTACATAGCTATTACAGGATAAACCATTTCTTTCCAGTGTCAATATAGCTGAAGATATTTGACGATCTAATACATGTCGTGGAAGATTAGAACAAATTCCTACAATTTTAGGATCAATTCTTTGATAATCTATAAGGTCGATTAAACCCAAGTTTTTACAAGGAAATATTTTTGCATTAACAATTCCTCCTCCTTTTGGATAATATCCTCTTCTTATTACATCAATATTGAAATTTATTCCCATAATTTTATAGGCTTCAGAGAATACATATCTTATATAATCAATTGTAGGGCTCATTCTAACATCTGTTCCACCGATAATTTGTATATCAAGTAATTTTTTAGATAAAGCTACGGATGGAATTAAGGCCTGTAATACCATAGATATACTTCCTGCAGTACCTATATCGACTTTAATTGACTTAGAAATACAATCAAAATAACTTTCATCTGGATTGGGTATAAATCGCAGAAATTGGCTTCCAAGAATGAGATTTTCAACTCTAGCATTGAAAATCTCTGCGAGTACTTTTATTGTATGTATATGTTGAGCTCGCAATCCACTTTTTGGCCTATTTAATCTAATATTGTATATTTCTACTGGCTTTTGTAAAAGTACTGAAAGCGATATAGTAGATCTAAGTATTTGTCCTCCTCCTTCTCCAAAAGAGCCATTGATCTTTAACAATATTATTTAATTTGTAGTAAATTAATACTTAAATTTGTTGTAATAAATAAACTCATCGTATATCTGCAATTAATATTTTAAAAAATAAATGCTAATTATGAATAGCCATTAAAGATATATACAGAGATAACTAAAAGGATTAATAGATCACTATTATAATATCTTGTAATGCCTACTGCATATGTTTTAATAAATTGTGATCTAGGATCTGAAGATGATATCATTAAGGAATTAAAGAAATTACCAGAAGTTGTTGAAGTAAGTGGTGTATTTGGTGTATATGACATTATAGTTAGAATCCGTTCTGATTCGATGGATAAATTGCGTGAAGTTGTCACGTGGAATGTTAGAAGAATAGATAAAGTTAGATCAACCTTAACTATGATGGTAATTGAAGGTCAGGGAGATAAAGATATAAATTAACAATTATATATGCTCCAAAATATTTTTTATTACTCTAATTGTTTTCATTATTTCTTCTTCATTATTGAAAAAATGTGGAGATGCTCTAACTATTTTTTTTCCATTCAGTAAATCTCGTTCAGCCATAATAATTCCCTCTTTTTCAAGTTTTATCTTTAACAGATTAGATTCAATTTTTGGACTAGAAAAAGAAACTATTGAATTACGCAGGTTTTCATCATTTATTCCATGAATATCAATACCATCTATTTTAATTAACTCATTTCGTAAAGTCGATGAAGTTTTCGAATTTATTGAAATTATTTTATGCATTCCTATTCTTAAAATATATCTAAGTGATGATTCTAAACCTGCTAGGGCAGGATAATTACGAAATCCTGTTTCAAATTTTTGTGGAATATCATTGTGAACTAAAGAATCATCTGAAATAATCTGTCCAGATTCGCCTCCTATGCTATCTGGAATTAAAGTGTCTTTAGATTTTTCACTACAATAAAATATTCCTATCCCTAATGGGCCACAAATCCATTTAAAACTAGGGAATGCCATGAAATCACATCCAATTCTTTTAATGTCTACATTTATAGAACCAACAGATTGGGCTGAATCAATGCAATAAAGTAAATTATTTTCTCTTGCAATTTTTCCAACTTCTTCTACAGGCATTATAGAACCATTATTATATAATACATGACTCAGAATTACTAATTTAGATTTTTTTAATTTAGCTAATTTCTCTAATTCATTTATATCAAAAAATCCATTTGGATCTATTTTTAATACTTTTATTTTTAATTTTTTCCGCTTAGCTACATATAACCATGGAAAATAGTTTGCGTAATGTTCATGTCTTCCTCCTCTAAGAATTATTATGTCTCCTTTTTTCCAATCTATACCATTTGCAACAAGATTTAGTCCTTGTGTAGTACTTTGTGTAAAACTTACTTCTATTGCATTACAATTTATCAAGTGTTTTATCCTTAACCGACTTTCTTCCATCAATTTTTCCATATACTTTGACAAATCATCTGAGTCTGGGCCTTGTTCAGAATATTTTATGAGAAAATCTGTAATAGATTTTATAGAAGAAAGAGATAATGGAGCAATTGAACCATTATTTAGATAAACTTTCCTCATAGTAATTGGAAAATCCTTAATAATTTTTTGTTTAATCTCATCTAACAATATTATATTTTATATATTCAACATATTTAATTCATGTATAGTTGCACAATATTTTATGTGATCTGTTAACTATTGGCGGATTAAACACATTATTATTTTATAATCCTTATGCTAAGCTTTGTTTTACATCAACCATTACCTCTTATTTTAGAAAAACAACTTATCTAGATTTTGATACAACTTATACTGCATATACTAAATCAAATTTAATAAAGAATTATACCATTAATAATATATCTTTGTTTACACCAAATGAAGGGGAATTGGAGTCATTAATAACCAAAATAATTTCTAATATTTCAAATTCCTCATTATTGATAATTGATTCATTAAACAGTTTCTATAATTTATATTATAAAAAAATTGATATAGAATCCTTAAAAGGAATTTCCACCATTCAACATACTCTTTCAAATTTTTTAATGATATTATTGAAATTCTGTCAATCTTTAAGGATACCAATTTTAGTTACTAATATGATGCGGTATAGAAAAAAGAAGGAATGGATCAAAACTCCTACGAATAAGAGATTTCTACAGAATAAAAGTACAGTGACGTTATTTGTAGAATTGCTAAGTCAAAACATGTTCTTTCTTGATATTATAACTCATCCTACGTTATTGCCCACAACTTTAATTTTGGAGAATAATAATATAAATATATAAGATAGGAAAATGATCTACAAATATTTCCATACACGCATGTTAACGTAATTATTGGTTTTATACTAAGATTTATAGTATCATTATTTTTACTAATTAAATATATTGACTCCTTTCTGGATTATATATTCTATATTAATAGTAGTTGCTTCATTAATTACAATTGAATCTAAAGGAGAATTAATAGAAGTTTCACAAATTAATTCAAATCTTTCATTAGATATTCAATTAGAAAAAAAATTTATTAATAGTAATAACAAACAAACAATAGGTTTTTTTTTACAAGATACTTCTAATAATAAGACAATTGATGCTAAAATAGAAGGTAATATAATATATTTATCAGGAATGGCAGAATCATTTTCTATTAATATCACTAATAATCAATTGTATAACTATTCATGGATAATTAATCCCAAAATTCAATTTTACGGAACTATATTATTGGACATATACATGATATATAATGGATCAAAGTTTAATATTGCAAATTTATCGTTTTCTATAGATGATAATCACAATAAAAAAAATGATAGAAATAAAAACAAATAAAATTGTTAATGCAATTGTAATTGTTATATTTAGTTTAATTTACGTCAAACTTGAGGAAATATCACTATATTTACTATGATGTATAATTTATATCAATACTATATCTCAATTCATAATTTTAATTAAATATAAAAAAAATTACTATAATACTTTAATATCTTCAATACTTTCTATTATATTACATATACTTCTTGTAGAATTTCAAAAATCCATATTCTCTCTATTTTTTTAAATTAATTCTTTCTTAATCTTAACATATGAATGTAAATATTAATAGACATGAAGAATAGAAGCAGAAATGAAATTATAGCTTTCATACTAGAATCGGTAGCAAATAGCAGAAACAGTAATGGAATCACAGCAACGAAAATTATGTATAGTGCATTCTTATCTTATTCTCAGTTGAAAGAATATCTTGCATTATTACTAGAAAAAGAGCTACTTGAATATTATTCTGACACACAGACTTATAAAGTGACTTCAAAAGGAACTCATTATTTATCAATACATAAACAACTAAATGATATGATAGTTACTGCTAGTAGCCAATATTAACTAAATATTACAAACTATCATTTTATTTTTTTTTGATACTATTGCAAATATAAAGGTAAGAAGGTTTATCTTATGCAATTAATATTCAACAATAGCTCCTTATGATATCTATTTCTAAAACTTTTAGATACGAAACTATAAATTTTCTCTTAATCAATTAATATACATTTCTTAAAATGTCAGTATATTTCTGTTTTTATGATCTTTCAATTCGAGAACAAGAAGTAATTTATACTCTTTTACGCAAAACATTCTCTGTTATAGAAAAAAAATTATCATTTGATGATATGGAGAGTCTACTTCCAAATTTTCTTTCAATTACTGATTATTCAATTACATTTATCGAACTAATTTTTCCAGTTAAATTTAATAATTATCTCTTTCAGACAATTTCAGTTGCACACTGGAATTCTATCAAAAGTATAATAAAAGATATAAAACATAGACAAGTAAATAAACCTGTTATATGTATTTTTAAATTTAAAGGTAATACAAATCAAAGAGATTTTAATATTATTTTTTCTATAACGAATAGTTCAGTTCATTCATTCGAGATTGCACTAGAAAAAATAGAATATCTTATAGATATAGTACCTACACAATTAAGTTCTTTGCCTCCTAATACTATTGAAGTTTTTTATTTGTATGATGAATTATCCTCTAAGTGGATTCCCTATCAGGCCAAAAGCATTGCACAAAATTGTGTCAGTACATATATTTATAAAAATGGTTTATGGGAAGGATAATAAATTAATATGTCTTTATTTTTTAAACAATACTACTTCTTACAAATACTTATGTTTGAGCGGGGGTCGCCTAGCCTGGTAGGGCGTGGGATTGCTAATCCCATGTTCGGAAGAACTCGTGGGTTCGAATCCCACTCCCCGCGCTTATCTTGGGGGTTTGTACAAAAGCCATAAAAATAAGGTAGGCAAAGATTTTATAAAGAGAAAGACAGATTTGGTACACAGGCAACAACAAATATCTAATCAAGAGGAAGAAGAAAAGAAAAAAGAAACTGATCGTTTGTATAGAAAAATTAATTTTATAACAAAAGGTTGCTCGAAATTATACTTTAACAAAATTCTAAAAAAACTTGTAGAAAAAAATTCTGAAAATGCAAATATTATTTGTGACTATATTATTATAGAACAAACAGAAATAAATATAAAAGATTCTACAAAGGAAAAATAAAATCAAAATTCTGGTTTGGCTATCAAATCATTTTCAAGATAAAAAATCTTATAGAAATATGACAAAACATAATATTCTAGAATATTTAAATACACTTAGAAGATCGCCAATCCTACACAAATATGGATTGGTAGTTATAATGGGCG
>DASUCH010000110.1:0-7393 GCA_035762785.1 Nitrososphaeraceae archaeon
AGAAAAAGTAATACAACAAAAGGATCTTATTCTAAATAGATAGCAGGTTTATAAGGTCTTGAAAATCTAGATTTTGATTTTGGATCAAATTTTTCCTTTTCTTCTTCTGAGTAAACAATTATTCGAATATTTTCAAATTCAATTTCATTAGATATTAGATTCTCTGAATCTTTTATTATAGAAAATTCATCCAATGAGTTCAAATTTAATCTGTTACTTCTTGATTCAACAGATTCAGAAAGAATATCTTCTACAGTTTTTTTAACAAAAGCAGGATCCTCTTTTGCATAAGAAGTTTCAGGATCTTGTATTAATTTTTTCATTATATTTCCAAAATTCCTTTCATTAGTTAAAGTAATTATTTTAAGGATTTTCTGATAAATTTTTTGTTTATCAGAAGAAGAACAATATATATATATAGTACGAGGTAATTTTTTAGTTACTTTAATAATATTAGATATATCTAATATTAGTCTTTTTATGAATTCATCCGATTCCTCTGATAATGGAGCAATCTTTTCATTGAAAACAATAGGCCATTTTGAAGAAACAATTGAAGATCGATTACCTAAACTATTCCAAATTTCTTCAGATATAAATGGAGCAAATGGGGATAATAATTTTATTCTAATAGAAAAACAAAGAATAAGTATTTTATTGGCTATATTATCATCACTTCGTTTTTTAGCATTAATTCTTTTTTTATACCAATGAATATGTTGATCGAACACATACAAAATATTATGAAGAGCTTCACGTATACGTAATGTTTCCATTGATTTTGTAACATTATTTATTAGCCTTTGTAATTTACTTACTAACCACTTATCTTCTAACTCTAAAGGATATTCATTTTCAAATATATCTAGATAAAGTAATTCATCTATTGATAAATTTCGGTTTAATACTTGATTATAAAAATTAGAATTCAATACCTGTTGTGAAAGAGTGTAGAATTCTAATAATTTTATTCTAATAGATCTCGCAGTATCAAAAGAAAAATCTGCATCCTGAAGAAGCTCAGATGAAATCAATATTGCTAGTCTAATTGTGTCTGCTCCATATTCTTGTATTGCTGTTCTTAATGGTATTATATTTCCTAAAGATTTTGACATCTTTTTTCCTTCCATTAAAACAGAACCATTGACTACTATCTGGCATGGCCAATACTTCTTTTCAAAAATAGCAATATGATTAAAAATAAAGAAAGTAAGGTGATTCGGAACCAAATCTCGTCCAGAATGTCGAGAATCAACTGGATAAAAATAAATAAATTCATTTCTGATTTCTTGTAATAATGATATGGAAAGATTACAATTTTTTGCTACATCATGAACATTTCCACTACCTAATAGTATATAGTCAAAAAAAGAGTCATCAATATTATTTAGACTTTTTTTCATTGAGTATTTTTGTTCGTTAACGAACTTTGATATTATATAATAAGCCATGTAAATAACTGAATCAGATAAGCTTTCTATTATCCATTCATGATCCCATGGAAGTTTCGTTCCAAGACCTGATTTCCTTGCACAAGCTCTTTCCTTTAACCAGTCAACTACGTTGTGAAATTCTTGTCTAAGCTCTTCAGGAAGAATACTTAATTTATCTATATAATTATGTACTTTATACTTCCATTCTTTATCTTTATAATTAATAAACCATTGATCATTTAGTAACTTGACAAAACATTCATTACCACATCTACATTTAATTGGCTTATTAACGAATTCATAAAAAATTTCAGCTAAGTTTTTGGTAGCAAGCAAATAATTTTTTATTTCTTCTTTAGCTAATTGAACATCCATTCCAGAATATTTTCCTGTATTAGGCAACATTTTACCTTGGTAATATTCCATATGATAGACTTCATTTGTTGCTTTTTCCAGACCTAAATCTAATTGATTGTTAATTTTCAACTTTGATATTGCATCTTCAACACATGATATTAAATTATTGTCATTTAAATTAGCTTCTTGAATTTCTATAATTTTTATTGGATTGATTTGTGATAAGTCAATATTATATGAGTGTAAATTTGTTTCTTTTTTTAAGTCAATAATCGCTTGATAATCATATGGGGCGTGACCAGGGACTGACATTACTACTCCAGTTCCTGTATCAGGTTTTACAAATTTTGCCGGGAGAATAGGAATATTTATATTTCTAATAATATCTTTTGCAAATTTACCAATTAATTCAGTTCCTTTGATTGTTCTATTAATTTTTATACTATGATTAAGAAATTCTAATTTTGTTGATGTCTCTTTAGTAACAATCCATTGTTCAGCATTATTATCTACATTTATTAGAACGTATTCAATATCAGGATTTACCCAAAGATTTGTGACACCAAATATAGTTTCAGGTCTTAAAGTAGCAGTAGGAAGTATTATATCATTATCAGCTAACTTAAATTTTATTAAGACATATTCACTAAATTCTGGTTCTACATCTCCAATAGTATCATGTTGACTTACAGGATTTTTATCATAGGGACACCATCCTACAGGATGAGAACCTTGTACAATTAACCCTTTTTTTTGTAATGTTTTAAATTGCCAAGTAATGAATTTCGAATATAATGTATCAATGGTTGTAAATTCTCGTCGCCAATCGATAGAATAACCCATATCTTCCATTCCTAATTTTATCTCATTATGAAAAAATTTTGCAATATTTTCTGGTTCTCTAAATGATTTGATGATATTTTCAGGCACATTATATAAATTTTTAAAAGTTCCAATTAAATCTTGATCTTTTGCGATTACCCTTTTTGACATAGCTAAGATAGGAGTTCCAGTATAGTGAAATCCCATTGGAAATAAAACATTATAACCTTTCATTCTCATATATCTAGCGTGAACATCAGCTAGTGAATATGTTCTCCCATGTCCTATATGCTGTGGAGAATTAGGATAGGGAAATGCAACAGTTATGAAATATTTTTTTTTATTAGTTTTATCGTAATCGGCTTCAAAAAGATGTTCTTCTTTCCATCTAGACTTCCATTTTGCTTCTAGTTCTTTCCAATCAATACTCTTATCATTTATTTCTCTACTATCCAGATTATTTTCACCTCTTGAGTGTTTCACTAACATATCTCTCTGATGAATTTAAAATCTCTTCAATTCTATTCTTAAATCTGCCTCCGCCTTGACCAAACTTTGAATCTCCTCCTCCAGATCCGCCTAAACTAATAGAGATGGCTCTTGCTATTTTTCCTGCATTAAAACCATATTTTCTTGCAGTTTCACCAACAAAAACTATTACGCGTATGCCTTCTCCTTCTCCTTTGGAGATTAGTGAAATATATATGAGAAAAGGATCAAGGTTAATGGATTTTTCTCCTATTGTAATATGGAACTCTTCATCTAATTCATCATCAGATGTTGTAAATAATTTCACCCCATTTGGCGATATTTGTTTACTATTAGTGGATATAGATTTGGCTAGAATAGGAGAAGTTTTTCGTAAAAGAATTTTTATTTTTGTTTTAAGCTTTTCTGATTCTTCTAAATGTTTTTTGAATGAATGTGTTAGTTTTTCTTTACTAGAACCTAATGAGTGAGTAATAAATGAAATATTTCTATCCTGATTTTTAATGTAATCTATAGCAGCTTTTCCCGCAACAAATTCTAATCGAACAACACCATCCTGAATTCTTTCTGATTTGAGAATTTTAATTAAACCTAATTCACCTGTTCTATTGATATGTGTTCCTCCACATGCTTCAATGTCAAATTCATTTATTTTTACTATTCGTACCTTATTTGATGGAACTACTCCACCTTGATATATACGAAAGGAAAATTTTTGTTCACTTTCTCCTCTCTCATATTCTTTTATATTTACATCAAGATTTTTCATTACAATTTCGTTAGCAATTTTTTCGATTCTCTCAACTTCTTCTTTATTTAATGCAGAATGGTGAGTTATGTCAAGTCTTCCATAATTAACATCCTTAAAGGCAGAGTTTTGCCATACCCATGAACCAAGTGTTTTTCTTGATGAAGAATTTAATATATGAGTAGCTGTATGATGTTTTGTTATTGAATCACGTCTTGCATCATCTACTCTACATTTAATGTGTAGCCCCTCTGAAAGAGATGATAAACTTTCTACCCGATGAAGAACAATATCTCCTTGTTTTATGACTTCTAAGACTTTAACATCGCCAATATTTCCCTTATCAGGTTCTTGTCCTCCTCCTCTTGGATAGAAAGATGTTTGATCTAAAATTACATAATTTTCTTTTATTTTTATGATTTGAGCATAAAATTCTCTGATAGAAGAATCTTCATAATACAATAATCTAGTAGGGGGTAAGCCTTCCAATCCTTCAATTGACTGAGAGTAAAGAGATTTTTGGTTAATATTATGTAATTCTGATAGTTTCACATAAAAATTCGAGGGTATCTCAGTTATTACATTGATTTCTTTAAGAAAGTCAGGAGTAATACCATCAGACTCATACAATCTTATAAGATCATCTACAGTTAGTTGTTTGTTATTCTTACTTATTGTAGATGCGATATCTTTCATTCGTTGTCTTGTGCTGGCATATCTATTAGATTCAAGTTTAAGAATGGTATAAACCTCTTGCTTATTTTCCTCGAGTTCAGGATACATATTTTTGAGATATTCTACATGTGTATCAATTAGATCTTCAATTTTTATATTCCACTTGAATCTTTCAATAATAGATAAAACTCTACGTAAAAGAATTCTAAGGTTATAACCTCCTCCTACATTAGAAGGTAATGATCCATCAGAAATAGCAAATAATAAAGTCCTAGTGTGATCTGCTATTGTATAAATTGCCTCATATGGAGATACAATTTTTTCGAGATGTTCAAATGGTATTCTCATCTCTTGAGCAATAGTTTTTTTCAATTTTTTTATTTTGTCAGTTGAGTCCTCTTCAATGTTGTTGAATTTACTCGATACTAATTTAAAATAGTTTGAGAGAAAATATTTATCCTTTGGAACTTCAATAAAATTTTCTAAATATTTTATAACTGATCCAAAAGAACAATCATAACTCGTTGGAGTACCCATAGTAATCCATGAGAATCGTTCCAAGCCTGCACCCATATCAATAATCTTATTTTTCATAATCCTATAGTTATTTTCATCTCCTTCGAATTCTGTAAAAACAGCATTACCAAGTTCAAGACCACGTACAAAATACTCTAAAGAACACCCAAAAGCTCCTGCACCCATCCAAATATCTTCGACAAAAGTAATCTCTTCAGGTTTTATTCCCAAAACATTAGTTAATAATCCAAAGTCTAGGTCAATGCAACGATCCTTCCAATATCCTCCAGGTGCATCTGCATTACATGTTTGACCAACCATACAGAAACTAGTATAATGACGGCCGCTTACACCCACGTTTTCAACGTCATTGAATCTTAAACACATTTGTGGTACTACTAAAGGATTTGATGGCAATTCAAAAATAACTTTATTATTCATTATTCTTTGAAAATCCACTATTGATGCAATTGTAAAATAAAGATCTTCTCGCCACCTACAGACTACAGGATATCGTCTTACAATAGAGTGACCATTTGATTGAAAATATTTTTCAATTTCCTTCCATGCTCCTATATAATCTAGTCTTTTATTTGTAGGAGGATTTCCTATAAAGTTATAGGCCTCATGATCAGGACAGATATTTTTATCTATGAGCGACCAAAAAAATTTTTCACAAAATATACATTTGTTTCGTTTAAAACCTAATCTATCAAATAATGAAACTCTATAATATTTATCAGGATCAGATGAAAATAGAGTAGAAATCTCTTTTTTACCCAAATTATGCTAACGATTATTATTATCTATATTAATGCTTTTATGACTATAGAAGAAGTAAAACTACACTCAAATTAAATAAAATGAAATGAAATTAATTATGTTAATTCTTGGTTAAAGATTCTTCGATGAATTTTTGATAGGCTTCTTTAGGAGCAGCGCCGACAGTTCTCGCAATTTCTTTACCATCTTTGAATAATAGTAATGAAGGTATAGAATGAATCCCATATTTTACTGCAATCTCTTGATTTTCATCTACGTTAAGCTTTACAGTTTTTACTTTTCCTTCAAGTGTTTTTGATAATTGTTCTACGGCTGGTCCTACCATTCTACAAGGCCCACACCATTCTGCCCAAAAATCAACAAAAACAGGTAATTGTGATTGTAATACTTCTTTTTCCCATGATGCATTGTTCACTTGAGTTACACTATGTTCAGTTCCCATATATTTTAATCTGATTGTAGGTTATTTGAATCATACGTAGAAATAGTATTTCCTGCATCAAAAGAATGTTTGGGGGAATGGTTACTACCATTAGATTTGAGAATAGGATAAAGAAGATTATACTGAAAGCATTAGTGTATAATTGGTTTCAAAATATAAGTATAACATGCTTACTAGTGACATTAGAATAAATAATGATTATCTAAACAGAGTTATACAACAGAGCACAACAAAGCATTAATAGTAAAACTAAACTGTCTTTGGATTATTCAATATATGGTGGTAAATTTTGAAAATAATAAAGATAAAAAGAGGAAAGTCATATTGAAAAAATAGTTTATCAGTTGTTGTAAATATACAGATAGGTAACATATTTACTTACAAACATTGGTAACAATTTTTTTTGTTTTTTTTTTGAAATTGAAAAATTATTTGTCAAATACTTGTATTCGTGAATTTCCTGTATCAGCTACAAAGACCTTTCCTTGAGGATCTATTGCTAAATCTTCTGGTCTACTGAACTGCCCATCGTTATTTCCCTTAGACCCGAATTTGTTTAGGAATTTTCCATCTTCATCAAATACTTGAACATTAGTTGATGTTTTATCTACAACAAAAACTAGATCTTGTTTTTCATAATAATCTATTCCAGGAGCAGTACCTGAAAACTGTCCTGATCCATTTCCTAATGATCCCCACTGTCTTATAAAATTAAAGTTTTCATCAAAAACTTGAACTCTGGAATTTTTCATGTCAGTTACATACATTGTGTTATTAGAATCAAAGACTATCCCATGTGGTTCAAGGAACTCTCCTGCTGCTGAACCTTTAGAACCATATGACTCTATAAATTTGCCATTTTCATCAAATTTTAAAATTTGATGTGCATTTTTATCAGTTAAATAGACATAGCCCTTTGAATCTATAGATAATTGATGTGGTGTTCTTTCAGCACCTCTACCACCAGTATCTTCAAATCCCCATTTTAAAATAAATTTACCATCAGGAGTAAATTTCTGTACTCTGTGATTTGTTAATTCTAGTGTATAAATAAATTGGTCAGATGGATCTACATATACATCATGCAATTTATCGAATTGTCCATCCCCAGATCCTTCTTCTCCCCAT
>DASUCH010000111.1:0-17910 GCA_035762785.1 Nitrososphaeraceae archaeon
CATTTTAAAAAGTCCCAACTCCCTACTCGAATACCTGATGAGATCATTACAGAAACTATTGCTTTAACTCTAATATCAGAAAATTCCAAAAGTTTTTGTATTTCAGTCATAAATGGAGGTCTATCTGATACAACTCTATCACCTTTCATGATACCTTTTGTTATTAATTTCCAATTAACTAGGATATTATTCATTTCAAAAAATAGTTTGATTGGTTTATAGTAATTTCTAATAGTATTTACTGAAATTTCTCCACTTGCTGCCCTCTTGTTCTGATGAATAAAATAATCTATTACTGTTGTTTCTATCCAATCTCTATCTTTTATTTGTAAGATATGATAAAGTTTATTTGCTTTTTTCTCAATTGTTTCTCCATCAATTTTTAAAAAGTCAAGGAAGTTTTGCAATCTTTTTGGATATTGCCTTTTTGTTGAAGCAGAATTAAGAGCATATAGGAACTTATTATAACAAGTTGAGTCTAAAACTACTGTTTTCTGTTGCTGCTCCTCTAACATAGTTCAGATAGCTTATTCCATATTAATAAAGTAGACTCGTAACAGATTACTAACGGGCCCGTCGGGAGTTGAACCCGAGACAGCCGGATTTCTTCCATTAGTTAAAAGTCCGGTACTCTACCTGGCTGAGCTACGGGCCCATAAGGTAATTTCGATTCAGTGTAGTGTGTATTACTCACTATAAATATTAATCTGATCATTGACTATAATTAAATAATCTCTTAGAAATTCCCAATGTAATAAAAAAATAATACCTTTTTTACTATCAAAATTGACGTATGGTTATTTTATTTAATAGTTGGTTAAAATTATGAAGAGAATATACAATTCTAATTTTGTATTTAGAGTTTTTCTAATTCTTAAAACTATTTTTATTTTACTTTATATAAAGTAAAAGAATGTGGAATATTATTAAATAAACCATGAAAATAGGATATCCTTGTATAAATTACTCAATTGGAAAAAAAACTGTGTCCACATTTAGACTTTCCTCGTATACCGAAGAAAAATTTATCCAATGTGTAACTTATAATCTTGCTACTCTTGTTGAAATCTTGAAATTTAATATAGCAAATAATCTCATGTTCTTTAGAATAAGTTCAGATGTGATTCCTTTTGCATCTCATCCAATTTGTAAATTTGATTGGAAAGAATATTTTAAATCTGATCTAATTAAAATTGGACAATTAATAAAACATCATAATATAAGAATATCTATGCATCCAGATCAATTTGTTATTCTTAATGCTAAAAGTCAAGATATCGTTAATAATAGTATTAGAGAACTTGGATATCATACAGATCTTTTGGATTTAATGGAACTTGATTATTCTTCCAAGGTGCAGATACATATAGGAGGTGTATATGGAGATAAAGCAAAGTCAAGGAAACAATTTATTTCTAACTATAAAACTTTACTACCAGAAAATATAAAAAAAAGATTAGTTATTGAAAATGATGATCATCTCTACAGTTTAAAAGACTGTATTGAAATCCATGAATTTACCGGGATACCAATTCTTTTTGATGTATTTCATCATCTATGTTTTGACAATAATTTACCTCTAAATACTGCTCTTCAAATATCTAATAATACGTGGAATCCTAGTAAAGATGGTATAATGATGATTGATTATAGTAATCAAGAACTTAACCAAAGGAAAGGTAAACATTCTCATACGTTAGATATAAAACAATTTGAGAAATTTATTACTTCAATTTCTAATTTAGATTTAGATATTATTTTAGAAATAAAAGACAAAGAAAAAAGTGCTAAAAAAGCAATTGAATTAATAAACAAAATTAATGGGATTCAAAGAGCAACGACTAATTTAAATTATTAATTTTATCAGTATTTCTATTTAGTTTATTTTTTTATAAAATTTGATATACTTTAAAAAATATTTGCTATTAAAAAATTGTCGCTATAAATTTAAACATTTTATAATTATATTAGAAGGCTTGGCTACATTACATCTATTGTTGTCAATACATTTCAGGAATTATTTTAATTTACATATTGGAGGCATATCTTGTTTATGTTCATTTTTTTCGAGCATTGACTTTATCTTAGAAATATTATCCTCATTTAATTTATAAGAATTAGATAATAAAGGAGTACTACCCTCTTCTATATGTTCTAATATTTTATCTATTTCTTCATATTTAATACCTATTTCTCCCTCTGTAGTTTGACCTTTCCATAAGCGAGCGCTACTTTTTTGATCTATTATTTTGGCAGGAATTCCTAGATATTGAGCAAGAGACCTCACTTCAGTTTTATAAAGATCAGCAATAGGAAAAAGATCTGCGCCGCCATCTCCATATTTAGTAAAATATCCCAACATCATTTCACTTTTATCACCTGTTCCTAAAACCAATCGATTCATTACTGTTGCATAATAGTATAGTAATGACATTCTCAATCTAACTAAAAGATTTGCTCTTGCCATTTTATTTTTAGGAAGACCATTTACTATATGTTTCTTTATCTTATTTAATTCTATTACTTTGTATTTTATTCTTAAGGATTTGGCTAAATCTATAGCATTTTTAGTATCAGTTTTTGGAGTTACAGACGAATCAGGAAGTATTACTCCAAATACTTGTTGATTCCCTAATGCTTTAACTGCTAATACTGTAGTTAAAGAAGAGTCTATTCCTCCACTCATACCAATTACTACTCCTTGAGATTCTCTTTTTTTGATTTCTCGCTTTATGAAGCTTGATATAGTATTACAAATAATTTTATTATTATTATTATTATTATTTTCTTTCATGATTTTAATCAAATCAAGTTAAATCTATTAGTGCAATTTAATTTTTTGTAATAACTTTTATTTATTTTAATTAAAAATTGGAATTGCATTTTCTTTTCAAAATAGAGATTACATTTATAATGATAAATAATGGTTTATTAGATTCTACCATTACTAATACTATCCATCATTTTTTAGTAACTATATTAGGATATGATTTCAAATTAAAGAATTCAATTGTATAAAATAACTCCAATAGCTCTAAACCGTTATGTGAAAATATATTAAGAATCTTATCAGGTTTACGTGAAAATCCTGCATATGTTGTAGTTGTAGTTTTTTTATTTTACCAATCCTGGTATTATTATATTCACTTATCATTTACATAATAGTAAATGATGATGATGATATATTTTTAAAATATAAAAATGGTTAAAGATGAAAGTTTTAATTTAACATTGATAAATGATCCTTCATAGGAAGAATTACACTCTAAATCTGATAACTATGATCTTATTTTAATTGGTTTTAAAATGTCTGTAACCAATCAATTTAATCTATATAATAAAGTAAACAAGAAATCTCAAAAAATAGAACATATACTAAAATAGTTAAGATATGTTTTATGACTTTATCTGTAATAAATTATAAGTATTACCAGAAAGTCCCTAAAGAAATTTTTATAAAACATGTCTATTGATTAATTTCTTATTTCCTTCATTATATACTTATTAGGTCTTATTTGAATTCAATTAATTGATCATATTAGTTTTAGTCTTTTCATAATGAAATATGATGATGATCACCTTATATTTTCCTCCCACTATAACTATCACCAAAGTAATATGCTATTTGTACATGATTTTTTCTGAAACTTTATAAAAACTAATGCGATATCAAACACCCATTGCAAAAATATGATCTCATAGTCATCGGAGCAGGCTCTGGATTAGACATTGCTAATGCAGCTGCTCAAAAAGGGCTTACAGTAGCACTTATTGAAAAGGACAAATTGGGAGGGACCTGTTTAAATAGAGGATGTATACCATCAAAATTACTTATACACAGCAGTGATGTAATTCAAACACTTAACAGAGCTAGTCTCTTCGGCATAAAGATTGATGGTATCTCTATAGACTACCAAAAAATTGTAAATAGAGTAAATAGAATCACTGATTCTGATTCAGAAGAAATAATGAATGGGTTACAACAATCAGAAAATCCAATACTTTTTACAAAAAAATGTACATTTATTGGGCATAAAACAATTGCAATTGGGGAAATAGCAGAAAAAAACAATTATGCTAGTACGGATGGTAATGGGGAACAGATTATAACTGCAGAAAAAATAGTGATTGCAGCAGGAACTAGGCCTCGTATTCCAAAAATAAAAGGACTTATCAAATCAGGTTTTATTACAAGTGACGAAGCACTTCGTCTTCAGAAACAACCACGCATACTTACATTCGTTGGCGGAGGATATATAGCGTGTGAACTTGCACATTTTTTTGGTAGCTTAGGAACTACTATTAATATAATAGAACGTAACGATTTTTTGATTCCTAAGGAAGACGAAGAAATATCTCGTAAATTCACAGAAGTTTTTGCTAAAAAATACAATTTGTATCTAGGATTTGAAACAGAGCTAGTATTATCAAATAATAATAGTAGTAATAATGATAGTAATAGTATCGATAAGAGATTTCATATAATAGCCAAAAATAAAGCTGGAAAAAAGATAGAACTTGAATCAGATCAATTACTTGTTTCTGTAGGTAGAATTCCTAATACTGATCTACTTAACTTAAAAAACACAGGAGTAAAGATAAATGGAAAAGGTTTTGTAGAGGTCGACAAATACCTTGAAACAACTGCAAAAGGAATTTTTGCATTAGGAGACATTGTGGGTCGATATCAATTCAAACATAATGCAAATCTTGAAGCAAAATACGTATATAATAATATTATATATCCAAATAGAAGACAATCTGTTAATTATACTGCTATGCCACATGCAATTTTTAGTTCACCACAAGTTGCAGGTGTTGGGTTCACAGAACAGGAATTAAAAAAGAAGAATATGCTCTATAATAAATCTATATATCAGTATATTAATACAGGAATGGGAAAAGCATTAGAAGATAAAGATGGTTTTGTAAAATTTATAGTTGATAAAAATAATAGAAAGATCCTTGGATGTCATATTATTGGTACCGATGCTTCTATTTTAATCCATGAAGTATTGGTGGGAATGAGAACAGGCGATGGTACAATAGATAGCATCACTAAAACTATACATATACATCCTGCACTTTCAGAAGTAGTTGTTAGAGCAGCAGAGGAAGTTTGATAAAATGATAGTCAAATAAACGTATTTAGAAAATATTTGCTGCAATAAATTATTTGTTATATTTATTAAGATAAATAATATCTAGATAAATAAAATTATTTAAATAAAAATATATTACTTATGTAATTATTAATATAAGTTATTCTTCTCAATATCTATCCTTTACATATCTTAGTCTTCTTGAAATTTGATGATGAATATTCTATTGGATAATTTTGATTGTATTCCTTTAATCATAAGATAATAATAGGATACATAAACACATATTTTCAAATTGTTATTTCGATAAATAGTTATTAAGATTTGAATATTGATTTCAATTCTTATTGGTTGTTGTTGTTGGTATTTCATTAAGATTAAGTTATTCAAATTATATAGCAAACCCAAATTGATATCAAAACTGGTGATATTACTACTGGATTGAAAATATTAAATTTAGATTCTATGAGCTGATTATATAAATAACCCTTTGTATAGAATTATAAATATAGATAATTATTATCGTTCTTTCAGTTTGATATTTAAAAATGATTGTTATAGATTGTATTTGCAATTAGATTTTTATTAATTCAATCAAGTTGTTATCATAAGAGTAAATTTTTATTCATGTATTAAATACGATGTAGTGCAAACATAGCTAATGAGAAAAAAAAGCAATATAGCCTCAGTTTTAACAATAACTGTTCTTATTGCTGCGACAATCACTTTGGTTAGTGCAATCACATTTTCAAATCACATAGCCTTGGCCCAAAACGAAAAATTTAAAGCAAAACTTTCAGGTCAAGAAGAAGTTCCACCTGTCCAAACTACTGCATCTGGTAAGGCATGGTTTAAACCAATGCAAGATAATGTATGGTTTAAACTAAATGTAACTGATATCCAAGGAGTCACAAAGGCTCACATACATACTGGAAAACAAGGTGAAAATGGACCTATTCTTGTAACATTATATAAATCTGACACTCCACAATCAATCAATGGTAAATTATCCTACGGAAATATCACTGCAAACCTGTTAGAAGGACCTATGAAAGGTAAACAAATATCGGACCTAGCAACTGCAATGTTAAATGGAACTACATATGTAAATGTCCATACAGAGAAATATCCTAATGGTGAAATTCGTGGACAAATAATGATGGCAAATTCAACTAGTGATAAAAAAACGATGATGATGGATAAATAATAAGCAAATAACTTTTAATATTTAATTTTATTTTTTTTCTTTCACCTTTCGCTTCTATAATTATAGGTTATTATTTTATTCGAAAAGTTGGTCGAATCTTCTATTTAAAATTTAAGTAAAAATATTGCAATAGTTCTTTTAATTGCTTTGTAGTTGTTCTCTTTATACCTAGAAAATGATAGAAATTAATAAAAAAACTCTAAAATATAGAAATGATAATAAATGTTTTAAATATAATTCTATTTATGCATATTTTTTCATGTTATATGTCTTAGGTCTTATATTTTTATTAAATTTAGAAACAGAATATTTCGGCAAGGGTTATTATAATAATAATAATAATAATATAATAAATATAGCCTGGGCAAATGAGATCAATGGAACTGATAATTCAGATAACATTACAGGAACCCAAAGTAAGGATGTAATTAAAGGATTGAATGGTAATGATACAATAACAGGAAGAGAAGCTGGAGATGATATCAGTGGAGGAAGCGGAGATGATACTCTTTTTGGTAATGAAGGAAGAGACGTTCTAAGGGGAAAAGCAGGAAATGATCGAATAGAAGGTGAAAATGGGAATGACAGGTTATATGGTGATAGAGGAAATGACATATTAATAGGAGGTCCAGGAAATGATACATTTACTGGAGGACTTGGCAAAGATGTATTCATGTGCAGTACAGGAAACGACACAATAACAGATTTCAATGTTACTCAAAATGACACAATTCCTCAGCAAAATGATTGTGAAAAGATAAAATATGACAATACGGACAATTATATATCATTACAACAAAAACAAGAAGAAGAGGGGTCCGTCCATCCAGAGAATACAATAAATAATGAGAAGAAAAAATCAACTACTAATGATGGATTCTTTTTTGGTTTATTTAAATAATTGATCTGTCACATTGTTTGATAATTTGTCCTGTTTTTTCTTATAATAATTTTTATACCCTGTTTATATCTATATGAACCTATACAAAGTAATATCAAACAATTTCTTTAGTTTTCCTATCGTGCTGGCAAGGAATTGATTGTATCAAGATTTTTAATTAATCTCTTTTCACATTCAGAACCTTCTGGTGGTCTCAGATCTTCACTAGCCACACAAGCATGGTATCTGTCTCCAATTTGAATTAAGCCAATATCTGTCTTTCGATCGAAAGTAAATGTTCTACTTATTGTACTACCATCACTTTTTTCAAGTTCTGCCTCAACATCTTCTATAATTTCTGATTGAATTTGACCCTTTATGGCGGCAGATATTACTAACTTTTTAGTATCTTTTTTATCTGCCAGAGGAGCATAAATTTTTATTTTAACTGTATCACTATTTGAACTATTTACGTTATTTAGATTTGCATCATATACTGCTTTGCTTTTTGCATATACTTGTGAATCCGATTTAAATAAGCTAATTTTAGTAGGATTGCCAAGAATATCACCCTCGTTACAATCAAATTTTGCAAAGGAATTGTACTCTGTCATCATATCTCCAACTTGATATCCACATACAAAAAATTCATCAGGCGTATTAGCTTCAACTATCTCATTTTCTTCATTTACTTTTAATTCAACGTCTAAATTATCATCAGATTTGTCAATAGTAGAAATAGGAATATCTTGTTTAGCCTCTTCACCATTTATAAAACCAATGACTCGTATGAATTTAGTATTTTCTATATCTACATTTTCCAAATTAATACTGGCTTTAACTATGAGCTTGTCTTTATCTTTTTTATCATCTTTATCATTTTTTTTTGCAGCAAAGACCGTATCAGAATTAAATGCTAAAAAAATATGACTAACAAAAACTATAAGAATGATAAAAGCAATATATTTAATTGGAATTTTAGATCTCATTTAATTATTTAATATAGAAATTGCTTTGATGTATTTATTTTTTCAGGATAAATTTTGCCGTATAAAGATTACAGTAAAAATAGTTATAACTCAATTTCTGTTAAGTTTATACTAAGTTTATCTTTAGTTTAATTTAATTTAATTTAATTTAATGTTTGTAGATAATTTAATTATATTATATGCTATCAATATAATATCATAAAATGTCTTTTTAAAATGAATATATTCATACACTTTACTCTTCTTGTCTTATGGTTCATAAGTTCTAATATAGAAATATAATTTTCTTACTTTATTATCTTTTTATATATTTCAAGTAAATTTAATAATGTTTTTGTTGAATTTTTGTAGGAGTTATAATCCTTAAATCGTCTTCTCGGAAAAGTAAAATAATCATTCCATTATATTTTGAAAATATTTATTTTGTAATGATAACATTACTATTATCATCCAATTTAGTTGGAGGAAGTATTTCTCTTATTTCCATATCATATATATCAAACTTGAAATCATTTGCTTTGATTATAACAATTGGAGAACCCCATGTAATTGCTTGACCGTTTGTCTCAGCACCACATAACTTCATGTTATCTCCCCAATTTCCATTATCTATTGCCTGATGTATTTTCTTATATGGTCCTTTACCACCATTTTCTGTATCAACCCAAGCTTCTAGTTTTACTGCAGTATTATTGATATTGTAAACTATACCTTTGAAACCGACTATTTTATTATAGAGGTTTCCCACTTTTAACATTTCATCATTGTAACGTTCCCATTCATAATCAATATGAAATTGCTCTTTTTTCATTCTTACCTGTCCTTCATTTGATATATTGTTGTGATAACTTGATCCTCCACAAAAAAATTTGGGTCCTTTCTTGTAATCATTATCAAGTTGACTATGTGATATTGATCTAGTTACTATTGAAATAGAATGTTGATCTCCTTTAGAACGTGCTGAATCAAGTAACTTAAAAATCAATGTGACTTCTATATTTTTCCAATCCGTTGGTTTATACCAATATCCAATCTTTTTTAATTCAGAATAATCCCAACTTTGAATTTTACCGTGAGACAAATTATTTAATTGACCCAATTTATCAGGTAATATACCTGCATCCTTAGTATGGATATCTATCCTAGGCTTACCAAAATCTATTCTCCAACTTCCATCATAATTTTGTTTTGTAAAGACGTTTGATTTATCTTCTTTATTTACTTGGAATTTATCATTTGGATGAGTAATGTTGAATCTATATGTCTCTCCGTTTGGTAAACTTTGATAAACATCAGGTATTACTATTCGTTTTATAGGAAAGAAAGATCTATAATCAGGATGTATTCCATAGGAATCTGAATCTTCCTTTTCGTCACTATTATCTTTTTCTTTATCTTTTTCTTTATCTTTTTCTTTATCTTTTTCTTTATCTTTTTCTTTTGTTTGTTCTTGTTCTTCTTTGTCTATTTTTTTAGCATCTTGTTCTCCATTTTCGTCACTATTATCTTTTTCTTTATCTTTTTCTTTTGTTTGTTCTTGTTCTTCTTTGTCTATTTTAGCATCTTGTTCGTTCTTTTCATCTTCTTCGTTGTTTTCATTAGGTTCTGCATGAATAAATAATTTAGATAAGTGATAACCAGTGTAATTATAATTACTAATAGTTATTATCATAACGATAAATAACATAAAAAATAATAAAGACAATGTAAATTCTGTATTCCTAATGTGCACTTTTTATTAATATTTACTTAATATATATAATAACTACTTATAATTATTATAGAATTTATTACAGGAATTGTGCAGCTTATATATATTATAATATTTGGTTCTAACTATTATAACTTTCATCCTGTTACTGTTTCACAATCTGCAGTTTTTCTATCTCCTTCCAAATTGTTAAATTGTACTGCTATATCATTTCCTGGTCCGCATATATAAAAATCAGCACCTAAATTACCAATCAAGGTATCATCACCTTTGCCTCCTATCAATTTATCATCACCTTTATCTCCTTTAAGTACATCATTTCCATCTCCACCATCAAGAAGATCTTCTCCTAAATTACCAACTAAATCATCATCTCCTAATCCACCAAACAATTTATCGTTTCCAGAATCACCAATTAGTTGATCGTAACCTTCATTTCCATTTAACATATCATATCCTAATCCACCATACAAAATGTCATTACCTTTTCCTCCGTTTAAGCAATCATTAGTTATGCTTCCATGTATCATCCCTCTTAAAGAAGTAGCATTTATTACTTGATCACATTCTGAAATATCAAAATCTGTTGGTAAAGAAGATACTTGACCATATATTGGTAAAGTGTTATAAATACTAGGAATTGAAATAATAGAAATTATAACAATTGCTACCATTGTAATTATACAGTTGATAATAAAGAAATTTATTATTAAATTTTTTTTATTCAACTATAAATATTATATGTTGAACCTATCTTTTTAAGATATTTGTTATTTTCATTTTTTAATGTTCTAAGATATAATTATAGCAAAACTCTATTTCTAGTAGTCTGAACATAATAATAATAATAATAATAATAATAATAATAATAATAAAGTCAGTCACCAGTCACTATTATTAGGCTATGATAATTTATTACTAACAATTAAACAAGTTGTTTTACAATATTATATAGAATTATGTACTAAACAATCGTCGTTGGACTCAAACAACCATAGCTTCAATCATCAATATAAGTTCATCATATAATTAAGAATTTTTCTACCAATTGTTTCTTCTAAATATAATACAGATAAGATAGAATAGGAAAATCTAAAGTTTTCATAAATTATAATACCAAACCGGTTATCAAAGGCAATTTATAAGTTTTGAAATACCTAAGTTCATTTAATATAACTATAAACTTAAAACAACGATTAAAATGACCAAATCTAAAATTTTAATAACCTTATTTTTCTTTTTTCTTGCTGGATTTTTTGAAATAGGTGGAGGTTATCTAGTTTGGCTTTGGTTGAGAGAAGATATGAGTTGGATAATTGGAGCCCTCGGAGGTTTTATTCTGTTTTTGTATGGTGTACTCCCTACTTTCCAGCCATCACACTTTCATAGGGTTTATGCAGCATATGGAGGAATTTTCATTATAATGTCTGTATATGGGGATGGATTTTTGAAAGAATGGTACCTGACAGATATGATATTATAGGCACTATTGTTGCTGTCATTGGTGTTATCATAATTTATTATATGCCACGAAAGGGAGAAGAAAAGAAAACATGGCAATAGAAGAAATAGCAATAGCAACAGTAAATCCAATTTTTTCAGTGACATTATTCTTTGTAGCAGCGATAATGGAAATAGGCGGTGGCTATTTGGTTTGGTTGTGGATACGAGAGAAGAAGCCAATCGCATTGGCTTTACTTGGTGGTATTATTCTGTTTGTATATGGTCTAATTCCTACACTTCAACCCGCCCATTTTGGAAGTATATGCAGCATATGGAGGAATTTTTGTTTTGTCATCTATACTATGGGGAATGATTGTTGATAAAAAGAGACCTGATAGATATGAGCTAATTGGTTCATTTGTAGCTTTTTTTGGAGCAATAATAATATTTTATTCTCCACGATAAAATAATATATTCTAATTTTTTTATATTCTTGCTTCCTCTTTTTTGAAAACCTGCTGTTATATCTTGTATTATAATGATTTTTGGCTTTAATGATCTGCTCAAATTATTGAAGCTTTAATAATAGATATCATCTGAATAAATAATGGACTATATGATTTAACACTAAGTAATAAATAAAAGCATTAAATAACAAAATGAACACTATAAAAACTGACTATGTTTAACAATTTTAATAATATCAATACTAATTACGATGAACTACCAAGACAATTTCTCAATTATATAGAATATGAATTAAGTTACTTTGAAAAAATCACAAACAAGAAATTTTTCTTTAATATATTAAAAAATGACAAATTTCAATTAAATGTATATGACAAAAAAAAAGAAGATGATAATAATAAATCAAAATATCAGATAATCTATAGAGCAAATAATCTCTATCAATTTATCAAGAGATTATTAATGATTAGAGAATATTTAATTAAACATTTTGATAATAAGATAACAAAACAATAATATTATAATAATCAAAAAAGCGAAAGGAGATTTATTTATTTAGTAAATGATCTTTCTATTTCTCTTGCGTAATTAAAGTTATTTTGCATGATATCGTTATAATATCTTTGTGAAAGTTCTATTGATTTATTAAAATTGTCGATACCACCTATAACGATTTCATTTATAAAATTTGGGACACTGACAGTATAATTTTGTATATTTTTGTTTAATGTGTTATATGTTTTCAGAATATCTTTCTGGAATGTTGAAATTTTCCCATGATTTATAGTTGTTATCCAAGAATTGGGTGTAAGATGATTAATATGTATAAAAAATTTTTTTTGTAATTTTATAGCATTGTTTGATATTTCTTGTCTTGTATCGTTTTGTTGATTTGTTCTTCATATTTCTGAAAGTATCCTCATTCTTTGTGGTAGTAGTGTGATTGAAATCTTCGTCCATTAAATGGAGGGTATATAATATAATGTTAAATATTTATTGATAGATATAGACTGTTTCCTGCCCAAGATTATTTTATAATACTGATAAACTAATAAGTAAATATTTTATAATATAAGCAAAATGTTTAATAATGTTAGGAAAAGGACGGATCTCCTTACACCACAACTACTAAAAACACCAACTGGACAACAAGTCATATATGAATTTTTAAAATCCCTATCAGAAGAAAATTCACTTGAAGATGCATTGGAGAAGGCAAAGATCATTGCACAACAAAAAGGTTCCTTATTACCATTTCAGATCTCCTTTATTCTAGACTTATTGAATATTTTAGGTCCTGTAGTTATCCAATTTTTTAGTGATTCTAAAAGAAAGTAAATTAAAAAACTGATTATTAGTATGTATCAATGTTCTAAACTTAATTTACTTTTAGTAATACCATATTAAAATTTGAATTAATTATAAACCTTGATATTTTTTTGTCATAGATTTCTTTGGTCACGAACTATTATCTAATTACTGCCATTGTGAATTCTTTAGCAAATAATATTGTCCCATTAGCAAATAAACGTATTATAGAAATAATAGAAAATTCAAATTTTACTTTGAAAGAAGATCAGCAGGTTACTATTTAAGTGTATCTTCCTATCTTAATATTCCAATTAATTACTTTAAATGAAAATCATAAATTTTTGTTCGTTCGCTGTCACGCTGTTAAGCAGTAGAATTACTTTCCTCTGTTATATTATCGATAGAAGAACTTTTATATAATTAATTTACAGATGGGAAATTTTTCATCTAAAGTAATGTTCCTATATTGTTACCTATTAATGTTTTAGCAAAACGCCGAGATGCCATCTTCTTTCGTTGTTCTTGTTGTTCTTTGCAAATCCCAATTTATAATGATTTTGCAACATTCCAACATTTCTAGTTGATAGACAATTTCACTAGTATGTTCTATTTTCCTTGCTATTTTCAACTCATATTCTAACCTTTTAACTTTAAAATTTACTATTTGTTTTAAAGATTCCAAACTATTCTTTTTTGTTTCTTTAGAACCCATTGTAACGTTTCAATTTGTAATTGTAGCATCTCGTTTACTATTTGAGAATTTTGAGGACTGATGTGATATTCTAAAGTTTTAATACCTTCATCAATATTTTCTTTTATATCCCTTTCGAACGATATAATCATTTGCTCAATTGAATCAAGTAATATAAAACAAGGAAATCACTTTAAATGGAGGGGGAGAGGGTAATCAATCCGTCAATTGTGTGTAATAACACTTTAAATTAATGTTGAACTATGCTTGTATTTTGGTATTTTGGCATTCAATATTCATCAGTAACCACAGAATAACGATCTTTGTTATACTCTTGAATTATTTTTTATTAAAGTTAAATATCTTTTGAAATATATTATATCCATATGAGTGATCACATTGATCATAATGAATGGAGAAATAATTCTAGGAAAGGGTTAGTTTGTGGTATAATGCTTTGCCGTAACACACCAACAAACCAATGTTCTAGATGTTCACTTCATTATTGCTATGAACATCTAAACTCACATTTTCACAATTAATCCAACAGATATATAAAAAGAGATTCATTTACAAAAATAGTAGTCAACTTATTTTTACCATAAATTAACAATAAAAATCATCACCCACTCTACTATTATTGAGGATACTATCAATATACTAGAAGGCTAGGGTGATCAAATCTTATTATTCTTTGGACTGTATTTGGTTGGTCTGGAGTTCTGCAAATATTATTCTAAAATTTCTATGCTTTATAAATAAATTTCTTTTTGTATCTCTTTATTTATCTATAAAAGGATAAATATTGAAATTATTATTTTATCTATCTTTATATAGTCTATATTGAGTATAGTCAATAGATTAACGTAGCTCAATTTCATATATTAAAACAGAGGAGTTGAATATTAAAAATATCTACTAACCAAACTATTATTATAAATAAAAATTATTATGACAAACATAATTGCAAATTTGCATTTTGTGAATCATGTTACTGGATTGCTACTATTTTAGTAAACAAATTCAATATTAACCATTGTTATAATTGTAAAAAAAAAAATATCCATTTGGTAACAATATTATTTTAGAAATAGCCTATACGAGAGGAAATTGTATTTTAACAAGATATATTAAATGAAATAATAATAATAATAATATTTTTTTTATACACTTAGATATATAAAATAAATTATTTATACAAACAGTACAAATCATTATGAGTCTTAGATTGTATTAGATGGAAGATCAAGAATAGTTTAGTTATTACCATATTTCAATTATTTGAAATATAGCTATGTGATTCAATCGAAAATCATATAAAAATTAAATAATTTTTGACTGTGGTATTTAATATAAATTTATCACGATCCCTACCTTCGTAATAGTGACAATAATAAAGAGATTTGAAGATGAATTAGCTCTTTATTTATAACCTACATTCTTTATTGTATATAGTCAAGACAATATACAAATCAAGAATTATAGAAGTAAAATGAATAATATTATGTATGAAAAGTGAATTTGTAGTATCAAAAATTGAGTCGTCTCAAGATGAAATGAAAAAAATCCCTTTTGTTATGTTTTATTCAATTACTAAAACTCCTAGAAGAGAAAATCAACAGCAATCGCCATTTGAAGGTACGGGTACGGCTTTTACCTCGCCAGAAGATTTAATGAAAACCAAACTTTAAATATTTAATCCAAGTATTGTTCTACTTATATAGAAATATATTGTATAAGAATACTTTACATAATTGGATCTTATAATCTATATTACTTTCCCAAATTAACCTAGGTTATTATCCGTATTGTTTATGTATATAACACCATTTCCATGATCTATCAGGCAGTGCAATCATAATGGGATGTCCAGTATTTTTGTGATGTTTAGTTGCATGAATTCCAAGTGAAGAATCACAACATCCAACATGTCCACAGCTTAGGCACATTCGTAATGCTACCCAATCCGAACCCTCTTTTTCACATTCTTCACATCCTTCTGTATTGGGATTAATAACTTGGTCTTTTTGTGTTCCTTCAAAATGTTCACATCCTTTTTGCATATATCTATTTAGATAAGATTTTATTTAAAGATATGAACTTTTATTATTAATAACTTCCTAGTTCAATCTGAAAAATTTTCTATGAATCTCCATTTTCAAAGTATGGATTTTTAAATACTAAGTAAAAATTCACTAAAAATTTGATTTAATAGAATATTCATACAATTTTTAGGCTATTCAGGATTCTTATTTGAATAGAATAATACTATAAAATAAACGTATATTTATATTTTGGAAACTATTCTTTATAGTAGTTCAATGAAAAGTAATTTAGTTTTTGTTTTGATAGCAGGAATTTTAACTCTTATTTTAACAATAATGATTTTTAGTTATAATGGTATTGGTTTAACATTTGCAGATGTAACGGTATTAGAAGCATTAGATTATGAATATGTAATAATAGGTACGGATATGAAGGATAGATTAGCCGGTTCAAATAGCGAGGATATAATTCTTGGATTACAAGGTAATGATCGAGTAAAGGGAAAAGGATCTTCTGATTATATTGATGGAGGAGAGGGTAAAGATAGAATTGAAGGAAATAATGGTAATGATGAAATTTTTGGTAATGCTGGGAGTGATTTAATTGAAGGAAATGGAGGAAGCGACTATATAGACGGGCATACTGGAGATGACATAATCCAAGGAAACTCTGGCAATGATAATATTCTTGGATATAATGGTGATGATATAATTCAGGGAAATAAAGGTCTTGATAATATCTATGGAGAACTTGGTAATGACAGAATTGAGGGAAACTCTGGAAATGATTGGTTGGATGGAGGTTCTGGACGGGATCTTCTAATAGGCGGCTCGGGTGATGATGTTTTATGGGGAAAATCTGGAAAGGATATATTAATAGGAGGTCCTGGCGCTGACGAATTTCATTGTGGCAAAGGATTTGATATAATATTAGACTATGATAGATCGGAAGGCGATACTAAATCAAGCAATTGTGAAGTCTTTTAATTTCCAATAATATAATTTTTAAATCTAGTTATTGTAGTAATTTAGTTTATATTGTCATGAATTTTATTATTAGATCAGTCCATATCATTGACAAGACATACCTACCTAATTTTATATAGCATGTAAAATTTTAAAGGAATGGATATCAAGAAAACAAGTATTGTTTATATTAAAGATATATACTTTCATTTCATATTAAAAATGATGAAATTAAAGTTATTTGTTTTGGCTATACTTTTTGTAACTGTCTCCCTTCTGATCGTACCTGATTTAACGCATAAACCTGTTTTGGGTCAATCGGATAAATCTTTCAAAGGAACATTCGCTCCATTTGTACCTCCCTCTTCCTCAGAAAGGTTAGGTTCACTACCTGGAAATAGTTTTGAATTCGATGACGAGGAAGTTGAAGCTGACGAAGAAGAAGAAGAAATTGACAGAGATGACCTTCCAGTATTGACCAAGCAAGAACGTGACGAATTCTTAAGTGATAATATTGATGCTATTGAACCCGATCGATTAACTGCATTAAGTCAAGAAGAAACAATCGATGATGATATTGATCCAATTTCTAATATAGTTGAAGAAATTGTAAAAAATGAAACTATTATTGGTGATGAGGAATTTGTTCCTTCACCAGAATCATCCATAATAAAATTTAAAGATGAAAACCTAGAGCAAATATTGGATGCTCAGGAAGTAGCACTTGAACCTGATAACCAAACAATTAGCACTTCAGAAGAACCGTTAAATGTCACTGAAGATGATTTTGAAATAGAACAAGCAGATGAAATTTCAGAATCTGAATCTCCTGATGTTGATGTTCAATCATTTATTAATGAAACCGCCAATGGAGAAGCCACAGCTCCTACTGACAATGAAACTGCAATAACAACAGAAGATACTGTTGAAGAAGAAGCCACAGCTTCTACTGCTCCTACTGACAATGAAACTGCAATAACAACAGAAGATACTGTTGAAGAAGAAGCCACAGCTCCTACTGACAATGAAACTGCAATAACAACAGAAGATACTGTTGAGGGAAAACCATCTGAACTTCTAGAGATGGATCCAGAAAC
>DASUCH010000112.1:0-9501 GCA_035762785.1 Nitrososphaeraceae archaeon
TGTCTCTCTAATAGCTTACTTTTTGAAATTAATAAAAGCAATTTATCAGATAGATCTGTGGGACTTAAAGGCATTAAAGCAACTTCATCAGCACCATATTCAGCCATTTTAGTTTTATCTGATTCTTCTTGTGCAATAACAGAAAAAAAGTCAAAAGACAAAGAAGAAGATATAGTAAAAGACGATATTATTCATGACTATGATAGTGTATTAAAGGAAAGCGGTGTTTTAACTTCTGTTTCTGGAATTATTTTTGGTTTTTTACTAAACATTTCTATAAACTCTCCAAAGGGATTTACAATAGAAGATAGCATAATACTTATGATATCTCTTTATTCAATTTCTTTTGCTGTCTCGTTTTTTGTAATGCCTATAATTTATCATCATATTCAATATCCATATAAGGATATTGAGAAATTCAAGATCCGATCTCATAAATTTATAAAATTTGGTATGATACCAGGAGGTATTACTATGTATTTAGGTTTATTACTTGGATTGAAATTTAGTTTGAATGCAGGCATGGGATCTAGTTATGAACATTTGTCTTATATTTTTGCAATAGTTCCATTCATATTAGTTTATATTTTTTTTAAATATCGAAAATAAATTATGACATTTAAAAATTAATAATAATACTTTTATATTAATTCTTCCAATAATTTTCGTGACCAAATAATATTATTCGAATTTAATCTTATCAACTAGTATTTTATAGCGGCTCTAAAAAAAAATTAATAGTCATAGTCTGAACTAAATAATCAATACATATAAATCATTAGTTCAGACTATGACATTTACTTATGACATGCCTAATAGATCTCGATAGGAAAGATCAAAAATAAGGTATTGATGAACGTATTTATTAATTCCTGAAATTCTCGTTATGGAATCTGAAAGTCAATTCTCTTTCTAGATTAATCGTCTTGATCTTTAATTTGAGAATCACCCTAATATTTTAATAAAATATTTATCCTTATTGACTGAAATGAAACCAAAAGTAAAAATAATTGAGACATGTAACTCAGCAATTTCATTAGAATCACAAATAAATCAATTCTTGCAAAAAATTGATGTAGACAATTTTATCGATATAAAACTTAATACATTAGAAAGAATAAATTCTTCTCCTACTGATAAACATGTTGCCTTAATATTGTATCTAGAATAACTTTTTTATCAAATTGACGACTACTTGCTTTTAGTTGAGTATGAATATGAAATAGTTTACTAATGTTAAATAAAAAATATTATTATCTCATCTTTTGAAATGATATTTGTTTCTTTAATTAGGACTTATAATATATAGTTATAATTAATAATATCAAAATAGATTAAACTTTAATGTAGCAATGTAATCAAACTAAGATTTGATGAATAGAGAGAGAGATAAATTTTAATAAGAAATGTTAATTTAATTTTGTAGAATATTAATTATTCAAATCAGTAAATATATTATAATAAAACATCAAGTTGATAAGATTTTTGCAGACTCTTATATTGCTAAAAGAGTAATGATATATAATTGTTATATTAACAAAATGAATATAATAATAAATTTATTAATTGCTTCATAAACTATAATAACAAATGACCATTTTCTTATAGTATTAGATTATGGAAGAGAAATTAAAATTTGTTGTACATGGTAGAAAAGATAAAGACAAATTCATTTTAGAAGGAATTACAAATTATATATTAAAAAATCTAGATTCATTTGATGATAAAACTATTATAGTTACTTTTGAAATGCCGGTTATGACCACCAATACTATTAAATTAGAAAATTGTAATTTAATTAATTGATTAAAAATTTATAGTTAACCTGTTATTGTTTTCAATACTTTTAATTCCAGATCTAATATTGACTCAATATTTTTTGTTATTATCACTAACTATTTGGCAAGTTGTTAATTATTGTTTAATATAATATGTCCTATTGATAACATTGACTGGAAACATAAGTTTATAAACTAAATATGGGATTCATGCACAATTATTCAATTGTGAAATATTATCTCGCTTTTGCTAAATTCTTGAAATAAAAAGTGCTTTTTTAGATCTAGCAACTACTATCTTTTCTTGCACATACGGTATTTATTACATCTAAATCTTTTAACATTCTCTTTTCACAATCGGAGTTTTGATCAGGAAATTCGTCAGAAGTAACACATCCAAAGAAAAGATCTCCTGGTTGTATAGCTCCTACTTCTGTCTGTCTTTCGAAGGTAAAAGGTACTGGAATTTTATCATTCTTATTATTTCCATTTTTCAATTCTTTTTGCACATCAATTGTTTTTATCTGATATTCTCCTTTAACCATTGATACAACATTCATATCATGTATATCTTTGGCATCAGAGATTGGAACATTTATTGTAATTTTCACTTCCTCGTCTGGATCAGATGATACATTTTTTTGTTGTTTTGTAGAGTAAAATGTTTTTGATGAAGTATATGTTGCTTTAGATTCACCATACTTTTTCATAGTAGAAAATAAAGTAACTGTATCTTTGCTAGTTGATAATCCTATATTTCCTTCATCACAATCATATAATGGAAAAGTAGTGGATGATTGAGAGAGAAAATCTGGGTTTTCTTTTATATTACCATCATTATCGTCAGCCAATACATAAGCACAGATATAATATTCATCATCGATCATTGTACTTGAAATATCATTACTTTTGTTGAAATTTAGATTAACAGTTAATGGATTTATAGTAGGATTTTTTGATTTCTTTTCTTCTTCCTTTATTTCTTTTAGATCAATGTATTTTGTTTGTCCTTCTCCATTCAGATAACCAACTATTTTTAAATGATCATGGTTTGCCAAATCTATATTTTGTTTTATTATTTTTACTTTAATTACCGTAGTTAATTCTTTACCATCATCATTATTGTTATTGTTTTTTGATTTTTGCATTTGGTTATTTGTCCCGTCTTTATAAGTTTGACCAAATACTGACTTGATATTTTCTCCTGTGATTATACCAATACTAAATAAAACTATCATTGAAATTAAAATTAAAAATAAAGATAATTTTAATTGTGACATGATTACTAACATTTTATAGAATTATTAAACACATACCAAAATAGTTATTCATTTTTATTATATAAATTAGTTATTTCCGTTGATTATGGATCAATTAATACCATTCATTTTATAGTATTGTTATCAATAGAATTGAATAGTTTATTACGAAATGAGGTAAAAAATATTATATACAGTAAATTGATAATTAAGTATATTATATTATTATAACAAGTAACAAACACTAAGTATTAACTTATTTAAAAGATTTATTGACTACTTACAACTAATATTCAAAACACGTCTTTTAGAATTTGTATCTTTTTTTAAGCGTAGTTACGACCGATAATTTATGACTTCAAGATGGTGATAATTTTTTAATTTTTCCTCTTACTTTTCCCTTTGGTTTATCCTCTGTCATTATATCTACATAGGCTTCTCCTTTCTCTATTTTTCTGACTAATTCCTTAGTATTCTTTCCTTGTAGGGAACCTTTTAAATCCTTTGGACTAATTTTTCCAGTAGTTAGACTACCTATGACTTCCCCTGATGGTATTTCAGATTTATATAACTCTGCAACTACATCTCCTTTTTTATGAGATTTTCCTGTATGAATATGAACTTCTTTTATTTTTTCTGTATCTGTAACTTTAACAGAGTATTTTATACCATTTTGTTCGTCATCATCTTTATTATTTTTATTAATATCAGATTGAAATGTTGCTAAAGCAGTATCCAATGTATCTACTTCTGGCACTTCCTCTTTTCCAGTCAGTATTGCAGCAAAATCTACCACATTTTCTTTCTTTTCCTCCTCCTTCTTCTTCCCTGAACTTTTTTTGTCAATAGTAGGAAATTTCAATTGTTAAAAATATAGTTCACATTTCTTATAATAGTTCCTCATTTTTTAAGTATAAATCTGATATATCTGCTTTCTTGCTATAATTTCTGATTCTCCTCCTTTCCCCTTCAATTTCATCTTATTTATTACCTTACTGCAATTTGACGGTGAGGTGTTAGGACAAGTCTCACAAGTTCAATTTGTCGCAATCTAGTCTTTTCTTTGGATATGTCTTCTAATTTTATACCTAATTTGGTTCATTGAAAATTTTGTAATTGTCTTCTTTTTCAGCTTTTGAATTTGTAATCAAAACTTCTATGTTTTCCTCATATTCATAGATACTTCTAATAGGAAGTTGATTTATTATTCTTCTTCCTAGTATTGTAATTTCTATATCATCATGCATTTTATTATTCTATTATAATAAAATTTTTGTAATTAAATCAGTTAGACAAAAAAGTTTTTGTTTACTTGTTAATTTGAATGAATACTACTATTTTCTATCTATGTTTTTTGTATTTTATTAATTATATTATTATTAGTAAGTAGTTCGCTCTACTATTAACAATCATAAAAAGAAAGTTACTGAATTTCTTCAAACTAGGTTATATAACCCATCTTTGATGAATAAGGGTTAGAATCCCATTTGAATCCCATTCGATTCCCACTACCGACGTTCTACTTGTGAAGTCATATTTTTGTTAATCTTCAAGGTGTATTAATATAAATAAAACCGATTTTCTATATAATGAAATGGAAAATATATAGTCAATAGTATTAAGCTTAATATCATTTAATTATGAAATAGTATGTATGTCTTCAACTAAAAAAGATAATCTAAAAGAAAATACCAACCAATTTAAGGAAAGCACTGACAGATATTTAGAACAACAAAAACAACAATATAAGGATACAGTATCCAATCTATCTGAAACTACAGAAAAAATTAATGAAAGTGTAAATAGATTCCAAGATGATAATAGAAGAATCTTTGAAAAGAATGCAGATACCTTCAGGAAATCTCAAGAACAAATTAACAAAACTATACAAGAAATATCAAACAATGTTATAGAACTACAAAAGAATGTATTTGATACATATAAATCATCTTATGCTCAATTCTTTGATAACATCAATAATAACTCATACTGGACAAATTTCAATGTACCACAAAGATATTCTGAAACATATAACACATTAAACAAAAACATACAAAATTATACAGTTAATGCCACAAACTTCATAAATGAAATCGCTGTTGGTGGTATTGAGAATTTTAATAAATCAATAGAACTAACACAAAGATACTACAATGATATAGTTCAAAATAACTTTAATTATGCACAAAAAATAGAAAGATCGTACAATAGACAATAAATAAACAAATTAAAAATCCAAATTTTTTCTTTTTTGTTTAATTATAAATTGTTATTTTATTACTAAAATTTTAATCAAATACTCTTTCTAGTCATCAATAATTTTTGGTAAATGAATACGATTGTTGCTCATAGGTCTATATTGTAAAATTGATTCAAATTGTAATAGCAATTATGAAAATATTTACACTCATTTTCACTTTTTCAATAAATAAATAAATAGAAACTTTTATTTATTCTCTTTTTCTTTTATTATGTTATTATAAAGACGTACAATATGGTTCGAACATATCTAATACAATTGATAGAATCTCTTTATGATATTTCTTTATACTTGATTGTAGTGATGGTTTTTTACCAAATATTTTACAATAAATTATTGGATAATTTTCTTCTAATTTATTTTCTAGTTTGTATAATATAGAGGAAATGTAATAAATTTTTTTATTACAACAATTCCAAAGATATTTTGTAAAATGAAAATTATTAAAAAAATAGTTCCTTATATTTTTTCATGTGTTTCAGTAGGTTTTGTTATCTTTGTAGTGACAAAAGCTATTCAACACACTTTATCAAAATAAAAAAAAAGAAATGTGAAAAAATAAAAGTATGATTATAGTGCACCTTATTCTTTAGCAGTTTTAAATATCTTTTCTAATTCATTATAGAACTCCTTGTTTGCAGCAGACTTTGACAGAGATGCTTGCCATTGTTTAGCTACTGTCTTGATAGTTAGATCCACCGCCTTGTCAATTGTAGTTCCCCATTCTCTTTCAATCTGCTTTTTTAATTTCTCCACATGCACTTCTGTAAGTGCAGTAAAAAATGATCTTTCTAAAAGTGATTTTGCGTCAGTAATAGGGTCATTACTACAACAAGCACTACTATTTGTTTTATTTGTAATTTCACAACATTCATTTGCAACATTATTGTTTTCTGAACTTTTTTGTGTTTCCACACATTCACAATTTGACTCACATTCATTGTTAACCATGTATATTACCTTGTGTTATCTAATATAGTTAGGTAAGTATATAAATTAGTAAGTGAATGTTCAGTTAGTAGGTGAAAGATTGGTAAGTTGACTGAACAAAAACTAGCAGATGGTGAGAATAAGAACAGAGAAAAAAGTCAATTTAGTATCGATGGTATGAATTGCAAATGTTGTCCAGTTTTTAATACCCTTAATATAATAGGAAAGAAATTTACCCTCTTATTATTACGCAATATGATTTTCCTAAAACAAAAAAGATTTAATGAATTTCTTAATTCAATAGAGGAGATAAATCCAAAAACCCTGTCTACACGTCTTAAAGAATTGGAGAAAGACAGATTGATAAAGCGACAAGTATTTAATGAAATTCCTGTTAGGATAGAGTACTATCTTACAGAAAAGGGAAAGGCATTACAACCAATATTAGAACAAATGGGTTTATTCTCTATGAAATATTGTTGCGAAATGGTATTTGAAAATCCTGACTCAGCAAAGATTGATAAAATTACTTCGAAATCTTTTAGAAAATATTCAACCACTATCGCCACGTAGATTTATCTATTTAAAATTTTATTGGATCCATAACATAATTTGGAGAACAATCAAACTTCTAGAAATTATAGTGAGAATTATAGTAAATCTTAAGCATATTACGTAACCAATATTTACTTTATAAATGCACTCGTAGCTTTTTATCTACTTGTTTGCTTTGCTTTCCAATAATGCAAATGAGTTATTCTCTGGATCTATGAGTATAACAAAAAAATTATATCCTAAGAAAGAATAAGATTATTGCTCTCGTATTGTTCTCAGTATTACTGTAATTTTAGAAGAATTCTTCTCTTTTTTCTTTGATTACAAATTTACAAATCAGGTCGCCTTTGGCCGCTCTATGTGTAGTTTCTATATGAGCTCCAAGAAGTTTTTCAAATAATTCAGTTTCGGTTGAACATGCTTCCCAATGTTTTTCAGCTATATGTATAATTGGACAGTTATATTCTAAAAGAACATGTTTTTCCTCTACTCCTTTTTGATTCCTTCTTTGCTTCACCAATATATCCTTCCTCATCCCTAATCCTAGCTAATTCATTGACTAGTTTATCAAAATCCAAATTCTTACGACTCATATAGTATTGATCGAAAAGTTCACCCTGGCGTACAAGTAAAACTTTTCAACCCCCTTCTTTTCCCATATTTCTTTCAATAAATCAAGAGAATGTGTAACAATTCCACCATATGATTTTGGGAATATAGAAAATAATAAAAAGATGATATACGAAAGGAAGATAGATTTTCTTTTCATGACGACAATAATCGCTGGAATGCAAAATTCAGTTCTTGTGCTTGAATCTTCAAAGAGTGGATGGAAAACTTATGAAAATTTTAAAGGAAGTCATCCACAAGGTATAGCATTAGATCGTTTCAATCCAAGCAGAGCATATTGTGGGACTTTTGGAGACGGTTTATGGAAAACTGATAATAGTGGACAAACTTGGGATAGTATTGGAAAGAATGGAATCTCCATTTCGAAGATAATGTCGGTATCAGTTAGCCCTTTAAAAGAGAGAGATGAGAGATTCAGTAAGGTATACGTTGGAACCGAACCTAGTGCATTATATTCATCAATTAATGGAGGTGAATCATGGGAAAAAATGAGTGATCTGAATACGTTAGAGTCTTCTAAATCATGGAGCTTTCCTCCTAGACCTTGGACTCATCATGTTCGTTGGATTGAGTCAGATGTAAATAATTTAAACTATATTTTTGTTGCCATAGAAGCAGGAGCTCTTGTTCAGAGCCGTGATGGTGGCAGAACCTGGATAGACCAAGTGAAGGGAGGTCCTTACGATACTCACACTTTGGCAACTCATAGGAAAGCACCTAAGCGGCTGTACTCTTCTGCAGGTGATGGTTATTTTGAAAGCTTTGATTATGGAGAATCATGGATCAGACAGACAGAAGGACTTAGACATCATTATCTTCATGGACTGGCTGTAGATTCATCTGATCCCCAAAATGTGATTGTATCAGCTTCCATAGGGGCTTGGCATGCACATAATATTGAAAATGCCAACTCTGTAGTATACAGAAGATCGGCAGATGGCGAAAGCTGGAAAAATGTTTCAAAAGGTCTTCCTGAATCCAAAGGAACAATAATTACAATTCTTGCCTCGGATACAATTAACAGTGGAGAATTTTATGCTCTCAACAATCGTGGAATATTTATCTCTAATGATTCAGGTATGTCTTGGTCAGCTCTTGATATCCATTGGCCCAAAGAGTATGTTTTGCAACATCCTTGGTCCCTAGCAATCGGAAAATAGTTGTATGTAAGAGAATAAGATCACATAAACTCAATCTATCCCAAGCTACTTGGAGAGAGATAAATACAGCTCAGAACTCATTACAGTGTCAACTCCGATTAACTTTGAACCAATATTTGTTTAATATATTCTGAATAAAAGATAAGGGAGTGAAAGAAACAAGGATTCTCTAATCTGCATGTAATGTTAAATTCATCCCAATTCAAAAGATAAATGATGCATATTTTATATTCAAGAAATAATAAATATTAAATTACTCTTCCTCTTCTTGAGAGTCTTCATCTGCTTCTTCTTCTTGTGGAGTTTGAGCTTCATCCTCTTCTTCTTGTTGGACTTGTTCGGTTTGTTGTTGTTCTTCTACTGTAATAGAAACAGTAGCCTCATTAGAATTTACAGTACCATCGTTTACAATAAATGTAAAATTGTCCTCTCCGGAGTAATCCTCAGCAGGAGTATAGGTTACTGTATTAGTAGATGGGTTCACATTCCCTAATTGACCATTAGAAGGTTCATCTACGATTGTAACTGACAAATTATCTTCATCTGCATCATTTGCATTTAATTTGATATTCAACTGCTGATTCTGTGTTGTACTAACAGAAGTATCTTGAGCAGTAGGTACTGTATTAGGTGATTCTTCTTCTTGTGGAGTTTGAGCTTCATCCTCTTCTTCTTGTTGGACTTGTTCGGTTTGTTGTTCTTCTTCTTGTGGAGTTTGAGCTTCATCCTCTTCTTCTTGTTGGACTTGTTCGGTTTGTAGTTCTTCTATATCTTGAATTTCATCTTCAGTTTCTGGATCCATCTCTAGAAGTTCAGATGGTTTTCCCTCAACAGTATCTTCTGTTGTTATTGCAGTTTCATTGTCAGTAGGAGCTGTGGCTTCTTCTTCAACAGTATCTTCTGTTGTTATTGCAGTTTCATTGTCAGTA
>DASUCH010000113.1:0-13253 GCA_035762785.1 Nitrososphaeraceae archaeon
AAATTAGAACCACGTATAGAAAATATTGCAAATGAGCTGATTGATCATATCATTGAAAAAAATAATGCTACAATGGATTTAATAACAGATTTTGCTTATCCATTACCAGCAACTGTAATTGCAGAATTATTGGGAGTACCAGCTGAAGATCAGGATACTTTTCGTGAATGGGCAGATAACATAGTAAGTCTTGAAATTACTAGTGATAGTGATTCCATCAAAAAGGCCGACAAAACGGTAACTGATATGGATACTTATTTTAGTAAATTAATAGAGAAAAAAAGAAAATTGCCATCTAATGATCTTATTAGTCATATCATTAGAGCTAAAGTAGATGGACATTCTTTATCTGAAAAAGAAATACTTAGCTTTTGTGGTCTTCTTTTAAATGCAGGACATGTTACTACAGTTAATCTGATAGGAAACTTAGTTTTCTCATTACTTGAAAATCCTCAAGAATTTAAACGATTACAAGAACATCAAAATTCATTAATTAAACCTGCCATTGAAGAGACTCTACGTTATCGATCACCAGTACAATTCTTAGTCCGTACGGCAAAAGCTGATGTAACTTTATCAAATGAAGGAAGAAAAGGAGAAGGACTAAAGAAACAAGAGATAAAAAAAGGTCAAGGACTTGTATTATACCTGGGTTCTGCCAATCATGACGAATCAATATTTACAGATCCTGAACGATTTGATCTTACTCGTAAAAACTTGCGTCATTTAGGTTTTGGAAATGGAATCCATTTTTGTTTAGGAGCTCCTTTGGCTAGACTTGAAGGTCAAATAGCATTAAGGATAATTCTTGAAAGATTTGAGAATCTTCAATTTAATTTTGATTATACTGATAAACAAGATTTGTATACAAAAGTTACTCCATTCAAAAGTTCCTTTTTACTAGGACTATCAAATTTACCTTTACGTTTCCAAAATAAAGTTAGATAATACAATTTGGACATATTTTTTAGTTGATGTATTGCATATCATACCGTATGAAACAATCAATAAAAATTTTCTTTGTAATCCTAATAAAGTTATAGATACAGAGAAATTCATTTAATCTTATTTATACATGGTTCAATATGGTTGAAACAAGGATTAGCGAGAAATTCATCTTGTTAGTTATCCAATAGGAATGCCTTCAGAAAATAATTTTAACTTGTTCGAGATTCAAGAGCCAATAAAAGAAGGAGAATGCATGGTAAGAAACATCTGGATGTCAGTAGATCCATGTATGCGTGGTCGTATGAGAAAAGAAGAAGGTAATAGCTACATACCTTCTTTCAAGCTAGGTCAACCTTTAGAAGGTGCCAGTATAGGTCAGGTTATAGCTTCAAGAAATAATCAATTTGCTATAGGTGATTATGTCTTGGGAAATTTTGGATGGCGTGAATATTGGTTATCGAATGGAACAGATGCTATCTAGATCAATCCTAAAATAGCCCCAATTCGATCATTGTGATTTCTTGACTATTTCGTAATAATCCATAAAAAGACATAATAAATAAAAATATCGATTAACATGGTTTACCATATTTTACATATTCGCCAATCTCTAAAATACTACACTCTTAACAAACTAGTGATAGTCACTTACCATAACTGCTTTGTATTGGTCCATTACAGGCTATGGCTATACTGAGAACTGTCTTAAGACAAAATTGTCTCCAATTATTAAATAATATAATATCAATTCTAATATACTCTATAAACCAACCAAGATTTGATCTTCGCCATAGCCTTTTATATGAGATTTGGCTCATAAGAGGGCTATGGTTTTACTATCAACAAACAAACTAATTTAAGCTGTGTAAAGTTCTCCTGATAAAATGTACATATAAAGATCAACTAATAATAACAGTTTAAAGAATAGGATGGAGAAATCAGTCTTAAGTAAAAATAAAGTAAGAACTCAGTTTTTCTCAAATATGTAAATGAAATATAGTAAATAAGTTGTATTAATAGAATAATACTATAACAAATGCACTATTTTGTAAGACATCAATTTAAAATCAAATTATATAGATAACATCTGAACATTAATGAGATAAGGATTCAATACAAAATTAGACCAAAAATACAATAAATTGTGTTCTAAACGAATTTTATTGAATAATTTTTACAGTATTAGTAGGAATAATATAAGCTTTACAAAACAATAAGAAAAATATACTCTTACTAAGTAATTGTACTTCAATGGTTTCCAAAAAAAAATTATACTATTATTATTATCTTGTTATTGATTTAGAAGGTTCTTCATCTCAATATATCTCATTAGATTTTCAAATTGAGAAACTAGAAAAATTGAGGCTTTGCGTTAATAAAATTTTAAACTCGAACCAGGAGAGATCCCATCAAAAGAAAGTGAGATATATAAACTCAATAGGGGATGGTTATTTTATTATTTTTGATAGAGGAGAAGATGCTTTAAAATTTTCAATAGATCTTCACAAATACTTAAATGTACACAATACAAAGATTAGAACTAATAAATTTTATAACGCAAAAGAAATAGAATCAAAAATAATTACAGTTAATACTGGGATTTCTTGTGGAATTAGTAAACCAATTAAACAAATAGATGGACAAATAGCTTATTGGGGAGCGGATGTTATATTAGCTCATAGAATTGTTGAATTTGCTAAAGGAGGGTATATATTGTGTAGTTCTGACGTCCACAAAAATATGAAAAACATTGATTTTGGTAAATTTATCGATCTTAAATGTTCAACAAATTTTAAACATAATTTAAAAACAGATATCTATTTATTTTATAATAAAGAAGATAAAGAAAAGTTTGAGAATATAAATATTCACCTTCTAAAATGAATTTGTCTTTTAAGATCACTTTTATAAAAAATATCAAGTTATAATATTCATAAAATTACTACTGATGTTATAACTACTCCCATGTCTATAGTTGGAGCAATAGTTGATTATGCTGAAAAAGAAGAGACTGATATTATTATATTAGGAAAGAGTGGAAGCATTGGTTAGAAAAGAATATTATTGGGTAGCACTGCAACGGGAGTAGTAACATATGCTCATTGTAATGTCCCTGTAGTAAAGTGATGGCCAATTTGGTTATTTCAAACCAATTAATAATTCTCAAAATAATAAAATTTTGATATTAAAAAGGCTATATAGTTATATTCATTTAGATGTGTTTCTTGATTCGATAAATAATTCAATCTTATCTAGTCCTGATAAAGTCAAAATTTTTTTATCATCATAATCTTTATTTTCTATTAAATCTTTGTTATATAATAATAGCTCTATAACTTTTCCTGTTAGCAATTTATTATATGGCCAATATTTAAATAAAGTTTGATTCATTCTTAATTCCCTAACAAAATCTTTGAGTACGGTATTATTATTTTTGGATAATTTTGATTCTACTTCCATTTCTAAAGTAGTTATATTGTTATTATTATCAAAGATGTATGTAGTTGTATCAAATACAAATTCAAATTCCGTTTGATTAGAACTTTTGTTGACTGCATTGACAATTTTTCTTTGAGTTTGTTTATTAAGAATTATTTTAAAACCTAAATTTACCAAATTTAGTTTGGGATCGTTATTATAATATTTTAAAGGGAGACTAAAGATATTTAAATTAAGACACGAATTTATTTTTAAAATAATTTGGTTAAGCATTTCTGTTGAATAAACATCTTCTATCTCTATTCTTTCAGAATAATTTTCGGTAGTATTTTGTAATATTTTCAAAGTAATTTTAGAAACTTGTTTATCAATATTTCTAATACGTAATGCAATATCATTTTTTTTTAAAATTTCATCTTTTGTATCAAAGTAGGTATCATGTATTATTTGAATTCCATTCTTTTTAGTTCTGTAACCCTTATTAGAAATCAATTTTTCTATTACATTATACAGTTGATCATAATCTTTTGAAAGAATTATGAATGCACTTTCAACTTCTGACAAGTGTTAGTATATTTTTATTCAACTATATTTAATTAACCCCGAAAAAAAGTATTTTCTGTTAAAAGTCTATTATATGTATTACATTCTATAATTAAAAACTCGCTATACACGCAAGTTTTCTACATATTCTTAATTTATACTGAGAATGCAAAAGTAAAGTACCCAGCTGATTTACACACAATTTTAACACAATTTTGTTGATCACAAATATAGCAAAATAATATCGTGGCTAATCCTTCTCAACACATAAAATTAAAATTCAAATTTATTTAGTGCTTTTTAATTATAATTATTAATGATATAACTGCTACAATCGGAATTGCTATTGCAAGTATAATACTTACTATTATGCCTAAACTATATTGTCCTCCAGGCGGAAGAGGAAATGGATTCAATATAGTGGGAGGGGATTGGTGTGGAACAAATACACTAAATGATGCCGGAATTATAGTAGTTTTTGTATCAATTCTTGTGATTACTTGGTGAGTTCCATCATCAGGAAAAATATATTCTACATAGAAATCTCCATCTGTCGCAGATATATTTTGAAACTTGAAAAGTCTTTGTCCATTTGTTACTATGACTGATGCTTTTATATCTTTAATATGATTCCCTTCTAAATCTTGAACACTAAAATAAAGTTTTGTGAAAGTATCAATAATAGGTTTTTCTGGTACATAACTAAACAGAATTTTAATATCATCATTATTATCTATTATTTCTTGTATTTTACTTCCATTTATATGAGCAAAAACATAGAATTGATAATTATTAACAAAGAAAAATAAAATAAGTAACATTATAATACATATGCATAAAAAGAGAGAAAAAAATGAATATAATAAATATACCTGTCGTATTACTCTCAATGTATATAATATACTAATATCACATAGACTTTTATCATTTTATAAAGATTTAATAAATTTCAAAATGATTGGATTAGTAAAATTTATTTCTATCAGATAGCCAGATTGTCGTAAAGTTATTGTCTCAATGTGTAATACGACAATTCTCACTATTGTTGGCTATTTAATAGTAGATTGATAAACATTTGGCCATTGCCATTACTTACTGAAAACAAGATGGCAAAGTTATATGATGTATCAGAATAATTTTATAAAATAAAATAAAATACTGTTTCTTATTTTTTCTTAATTTTTAATACTTCTTAATGTTTGTTTGAATTTTCTATTTCTCGGGGTAATCCTCAATTTATAACCGCAACATGGGCAGTAAGTACCTCTCCAATTAATGAAAATTTGACAAACTTGACAACGTTTTTGTCCTATCAAATAACGTTGACCAGTTGAAGGCCTAATTGCTCTATGGCGTGAACATATTCCCTTACACACCATCAATCAATGTCACATCAGCGAGAGCATAATAATCTATCTATCTATCTATCTTAAGAATTCAAGAAACATCTTCAGTTGGTATTCAAATAGTGTATCAATTTTAATTTTTTTACTTCCGAAATGATATTGTTTTTCCTTTATAAGCATATATAATCAAATTAGACTGGTTTAAGTAAGCTTTATTTATTATTTTTGTCAGTATTAAGATATATGATTAACTAACTATTTTTGTACATTTCTCAACAAATTATATGAATCTAAATCCTTCTTTTCTTCCAGAGGTTTCTATGATATTTATAAATTATTTATCGATAACTTTTCTGGATACCATATCTGTTGTATCAATAGGTGACTTTAATCTCGTTAAATTCCTTCCAAATATCGTATCTATTCCCCAATCTATCATAACACGTAACTTGTTCTCTAATGTTGGTAAATGGGTCAGGTAAAAAAATCTCCATATTCCCCAGGCAAAAATTCCCTTTATTGAATGTCCAAAAATCATAGCTACTCCGTTTCTTTTTCCTATTGTGGCCATTATTCCTCTAGTTTTATATGAAAATTCTTTTTTGCTAGACTCGATGATTTCTCTTTTCTTCTCTTTTTCTTTCATTTCTATAGCATTTGGAAAATTTAATTCTTTTTTTATTGATGAACTTATATTTTCTGCCGTAATTTGTCCTTGACGTATTGCATGTTGAGCAGTTGGTGGACATGGCTTTCCTGAATCAGGTTCTATTATATGAGCGCAGTCACCTATAGCATAGACATCTCTATGACCTTTTATTTGCAAATGTTTGTCAGTTACAACTTTACCACTTTTATCATGTTCACAAGAAATATCAATAACTGATTTCTCTGGTACAATACCAGCAGTCCAGATAAGCGTATCAGCTATTATATAACTATTATCTTTTAATATGATTTTTTTTGGATCACGTAACCCTACTTGATTCTCATTATCTTCATTACCTTCTATTATAGATTTTACATCTATAACTCTATTATTCAAAATAACTTCTATATTCTTTTTCTTTAATTCTTCTAAAGCAAATTTACCAAGTCGTTCATCCATCTCTGGTAAGATTCCAGGCCCCGAATTAATTAGAATAACTCTGACATCTTTTATATCTATATTTTGGTAATAATCTTTAATAGATTCTTTTATAAAATCGTTTATCTCTCCAATAGTTTCAACACCTGCAAAACCTCCACCCACTACTACATAGGTGGTTAAACTCTTTCTTGTATATTCTAAGACATTCTCCTTATCTTTATAATTTACAAGATAATTATTATTTGTATTATTTTTAATTTCTTGATCTATTACCAAATCTTTTTTTTCTTCAAATAATAATATATCTGTCTGTTCTAATGTATCAATAATATGGCTTCTAATAGAAAATGCATCATAAAGACTTTTCATTGTGAATGATGATTTCTCAATATTTTTATTTCCAAAAAAATTTGTGTTACTGCCCAATGCCAAAACTAGATAATCATAGGATAATGATTTCACATAATGATGATAGCTGTTGGTATTTGAGTAGTTCTTGTTGTCTTCTTTGCTTATATTATGAGGTTCACTAGCAAATCTTGCTTCCAAAACCTGATTTGTAAATTCAATTTTTCTATTCTGTAAATCTATTGATTTAATTTCAGATTCTATAAATCTGGCTCTTTTACAAAATGACCTTAATGGTGATGCCACATGCCTAGGCTCTATCATCCCAGAAGATACTTCATGTAACATGGGAGTAAAAAGAAAGTAATTATCTTTGCTTATTAGAGTTATATCTACTCTTATATCGTTTTGAAATTCTTTTTGTAGTTTTGTAAGAACTTCAATCCCCGCAAACCCACCACCTAATATTGCAATTTTCTTTTGTTCAATTGGAGTTCTACTATGAACTAATTGTAAATGTTTTCTAATAGTATTTATTCTAGAAAACGACACATTACAGATATTACATTTATATCGTGTACCAAATTTTATAGACAAAAAAGAAGATGCAAGACCGACTGTTATTCCAAATAATAGATTAATAAATAATGAATTTAATAAAATACTTAATTTATTAGTTTCAATTTGCTGAGAGATTTCTTGTTCTGGTAAACTTGGGTCGATATCAGCAATAGTTCGAATGTTTTCTGGAATTAAAACAAACTCATTTATTGGAATAGCCCATAACACAAAGATTATTGTACCTGCAAAAATTCCGTACAAAAAACCATTTAGAGGTTTACTTATATTCAAAATATTTGTTTTATATAAGAATATGCCTGTGACCAAACCTATGGAAACTGCTGTAATTAAATGAATTATAAATCCCGCGGTAGCAGCATAGGAAGAAGAATAAATACCTATTACATGTCCAAATATAATCCATGATATATAGTATGGTTGACCAGTTATGACTTCATAAATAGTTCTAGGAAGAATCATTGTTATAGCACCAATTAGAGCACCTATTACAACATACAATACTTCTCTTTTTAAGGAGAAATCAATTTTTATCAGATTAAGATCGTTACGAAGATTTTTATCTTTTCTATTTCTTAATTTCATGCTCAATATCTCTTCTTTATCAAATTATTTTTTATATATTATTTATTAATTTAATATATTTTATAATTTTAACACACAAATAACAAACTCTCTTTAAATAATACTAAATTTTTTACAAAAAAATGTCAAAATGGCGAATAATGCTAGTAATTGGGATAAATACTGAATTTTATTTTCCTCTCTTAAATAATCATATAGTCTTCTTCTTTAACAAGGTTATCTTTTTCTTCTAGCAATTCCTACAGTTAAGAACGACATCTGTATTTGAGCTTGAAATACATGGTAAATATATCACGTTAATTATAGATGTTATATGTGATGAATTCTCAAGTAAAATAAGATTGTTATATAATAACTATATAGAATGATTTACAACAACCCATAATAAAATAAAACCCAAAAGTTATTCTGGATATAAAAGTCCACGTCCACACTATTCGGAGAATGTTCATGCAAGGTGTTAATACCCATTCTCCGGAGTAGTAATTGATCTCATATTATATGTCTAAAAAAATAGTCAATTTCAAAATTAAGACCTCGAAAGTGGAATTTTAATCCTTAAAGTGTACGTAGTGGATAACATAAAATAATAATTATTACTTTCGATAACAAGATTAAGTTACCTTCAATTTATTAAATTAAATATATATAAAAAATTTTTCATCTATAGAGTGACCAAAGAATGAAAATCAAATTTATAAATAGTAATAAAATTAGCTATCAAAACAAAATATTCTATGTTATTTAGTAATTTACTAATAAAAAATGCTAATTAATTGTGGTATCTTTAGGATTTTTGAAAAAAGGTTACTATATATGTCAATCCTCCCGAAATTACCCCAATACTTAGTAGACCTGCAAATACTGATATTGGCAGAATAAATTTAACCATTATATCGACGTTAGAATTTATCGGAGCAGATTGCCCTAACGTGATTCCATTTAAAACAATATTTAATATACCAGAACCAGCTAATCCGCATAAATCATAACTATTGTGGTACCTGCTCCACTGAATACCAAATTTGGATAATGTTTACACACATTATTTTCATTTATGAAGATAAATATCTTTTAATATTCTAATACAATAGATATCAGAGTAAGGAAAAATGAAATGTTCATCCTGTACTCAAAAATTAGTTTATCTCAATCAACTAGAACATAAAGAAAATCAGTTTTTGATTCTCTATCAATGCAGTAATTGTAAAACCAAATATATAGAATATAAACCTAGAAATGGATAACATACTTAGGAATACACTATAGATTGTAAAAAATCAAAATATAATATATATTTATTATTTATATTGCTATGCTTTAATCACTATGAATATTTTATAATATTAGTTTTTCGGCGCCGAAAAATTCGATATTTTTTATAGTCTATCTTAAATAATAACATTAATTGTAAAATTATACAAATATGATTTTAATAGCTTATATAAATTAGGATGAGAATTCAAAAAAAAGAACATAATATGTAATAGAATGATACTGCTTTGATAGAGTAAGAGAATAATATATTATAAAAAATAGACTAATCCATTTTTAAATAATTTTAAATACATTAATTATAACAGACATCTGCTATCTATTGTCACAGAACTTAATATAACTACTTCTATATTGACCTATACACCCGCACGTATACGTGCGCATAAATAAATAGATAAAGTTGTGTAAATATATTTAATATTTAGAATAATGCCTTTAATAAAATTTGAGGGTCTAGGTAAAGGAAATCATATGTAATCGCTAATATTGTATATTAACCAACTTAATTTGAGGATTCTTTTATTGCGTTTGTTGTTTATTATTTGTTAATGTGTTTGACAGCCATATTATTTGGTGAAGATCTCTCTAAATATGGATTTGGAAGATTACATCCTTGGAACAATGAAAGAATCTATGATTTTTGGTCTAAATTTCAACAAATGGAGTTAGACAAAAACCCTGCAATTTTGATTAAAGAACCTGAATTGGCTTTGGAAGAATTTATACTCTCTTTTCATGACAAAAATTATGTGGAACTTGTTAAGAAGGCTGGAAAAATTGGTACTGGCTATTTAGATACTGGTGATACACCTGCTTTTAAAGGAGTATTTGAAGCAGCTTCATATGTTGTAGGTTCAACTTTAAAAGCATTTGATATAGTAATGAGAAAAAAAAATGGGATAGAACATGCATTTAATCCTATTGGTGGATTACATCATTCAAAAAGAACTACCGCAGCGGGGTTTTGTGTTTTTAATGACATTGGAATTGCTATACTCGAAACTAGACGAAAGTATGGTATTAAGAAGATAGCCTACATCGATATAGACGCACACCATGGAGATGGTGTCTATTATGAATTTGAGGATGATCCTCTTCTATATATTGCAGATATCCATGAAGATGGAAAGTTTCTCTACCCTGGTACGGGATCAGAATGGGAAACAGGTAGAGGCGATGCTGTAGGTACGAAATTAAATATTCCCTTACATCCTAATTCAACAGATCAAGATTTTATTGAATCGTTTAAAAGAGTAGAAGATTTTATGGATAACAAAGCAAAACCAGAGTTAATTATCTTACAATGCGGTGCGGATTCACTCAAATCCGATCCATTAACTCATTTAAATTTGACACATAATAGTCATAAATATGCAGCAAGTAAATTACATAGTCTTGCTCATAAATATAGTAATGGAAGAATAGTTGCTCTGGGTGGCGGAGGTTATAATAAAATAAACATTGGTAATGCATGGACTGCAGTAGTAAAAGCATTTATTGAAAAATTATAGGCTGGCTGATGAATGATAATGAACACATAATAAATATAAAAAAATACTTCAACATTTATGTAATTAGCTTTTATGGTTTATATTTATAGTTACTATCATTTTATTCTCTATAGTAGTTGATATCAAAGAGAAAGCTTTAGCCAAATGTTTGCTATTTATTGTTATATAATAACTATATAGAATGATCTACAACAACCCATAATAAAATAAAATCCAAAAGTTATTTTGGATATAAAAGTCCACGTCCACACTATTCGGAGAATGTTCATGCAAGGTGTTAATACCCATTCTCCGGAGTAGTAGTAGTGTAGTAGGTTATGTATTATATTGAATAGATTTTACTTTGAATTTAGATTTATAGCATATTAAAAACTTATTCCAATGTTCACAAGAGCTACCGATATTTGACTCAATTTTGTATTTAAATTTAATTAATCTAATATTTTAAACGAATAATTAGGTCACTTTTTAATATTGTAACTAAAAATCAAATTATTAAAATTTAACTTTCTAAGAAATATATTTAAAACCAAACTTAGTTATATAGGATATTGAAACATTACTGTATGACCGCCTTCTTTGGATTGGACTAACGATGGACCAGGTATTCTCAATGTAATTACCAAAGAATTAGCAGAATGTACTACTAGGTTATAGGATCTCGTTACTATAAGAGTATATTGAGATAAATCTTTAATTGGTCACAAATTCCTTTCTAATTATAAATTGCTTTTCATTATTGTTAAAGAATATCAATAGGATGTAACTCAAATGATGCAAATTTTTTCATATAGTCAGGATTTTGTTTTATCCAATATTGCGTTAATAAGTGTACGTTTAGTATGCTAGTCAGCTTTCGACGCATTTGAAGTATTAGATTGGTGTTGTGAGAGAAACGATTTTCAAACCTAAATCAGTCAGATTTCAAATATTATATATGACATATGGATGGAGTGTTCTAAAAAAAATCAAAATTTAACAATCTATTAGTTAAAATAATCATTTTTAAAAATTAATTAATATATCCTACGGAAAGATTATTAATCAAAATTGATAGAGTTCCAAAAATTAAGAACGGTCCATTTTAATAATTCTGCAATTTTGGCAATACAAATTACCTTCTCTATCAATTACTTCTAATTTTCCATGGCATTTATTACATAAAAGATGTTGTTGCTCCATTAGTTTCTTTCGTATCATATTAACGATAAATGGAATGACAAAGGCAATTATCGCATAAGCGAATAATTTCACTAGTAAAATGATAAATGGGATAACAAATGTAGTTAGAGCATAACCTAGTAATCGGGATAGCAGCCCATTATTACTAGATTTAGGATTTTTCCTGTATCGTTTCATACTTTTTATTATTACTTATATTAGAAATAGGTTATATTAACGAATTTTCCATATTATCTCAAAGTAATTAAAAAACTCACATGTTAATTTAAAATAGTCTATTCATATTAGATTTGAAAAGAATTAGTTGGAATTAAATGTATTACTTTATCATTTACAGAGTATATTGCAGGTTGAATTACTTTGTTTACGTTATTTTAATATGAATAATCTTATTATGAATTCTTGTGTAGTGAATGTAATGATTACACCACTTACTTATGATATAAAGAAAATTATTATTGTCGTTGTGAAGGTTTTAGCTGAAGATTGTAATTTGAAAATTTGAGAGTGATTGTATAATAGAATGATTCAACGTAAATTTGGTTGGACTGGTGTTGATGTTTCAATTATCGGGCAAGGAACATGGATGATTGACGGTGATTCTGAAGTCGAATCAAGAGCTATACATACACTAAGATTAGGTCTAGATCTAGGGATGAGTCATATTGATACTGCAGAGATGTATGGAGATGAGCATGTAGAGGAATTAGTAGGAGAAGCCATAGCCGGAAGACGTGATGAAGTATTTCTAGTTAGCAAGGTATTACCATCTAACGCATCTTATGAAGGAACCTTGAAGGCTTGTGAAAGAAGTTTAAAACGATTAAAGACAGAATGGCTTGATCTATATCTGCTTCATTGGCGTGACAGTTATCCTCTTAGTGAAACAATGCGTGCTATGGAAAAGCTTGTCGCCGAAGGTCTAGTAAAATACATTGGTGTTAGCAATTTTGATGTTGAAGATTTAATGGAGGCCGAACAAGTACTACAAACTGAACAAATCGCATGTAATCAGGTACTTTACAATTTAAGAGATCGTGGAATTGAACGACGTTTGCTTTCATATTGCAGTAAAAAAAGAATAGCTGTAGTGGGATACTCTCCGTTTGGACATGGCAACTTTCCATCTCCTCCTAGCAGAGAAGGAAAGTTACTAGTAGAAATTGGTAGAAGACATAACCGAACTCCTAAACAGGTAGCACTCAATTATCTGACCCGTCATCCATCTATCTTCACTATTCCAAAGACTACAAGACCTGAGAGAGTAAAAGAGAATAGAGGAGGAGTGGGATGGCAACTGACAGAGGAGGAAGTTAACGCCATTGATCGTGCTTTTCCAGTACCACCTCCTGGTACTCCACTAGGAGTAATTTAAATTAAGTAATCATATAAAGATACAAAAAA
>DASUCH010000114.1:0-8183 GCA_035762785.1 Nitrososphaeraceae archaeon
TTAAAAAAAAATAATTATGATAAGATAACTTTCTCAGATGAAGAATATTCTAGTTTTCTTAGTACTCTTATAAAAGATATTCTTAGAATTTAAATTAAAATAATAGAATGTGTGGTTATATTAAAAAAAATTTTATTAGGGTTATGGTAATTTAAGAAAATAGATTTAGCTAATTTCCTATTTCTAATCTTGGAAATTAGATTTTTTTTATGAAGGATACAGCATAATGTAATGTATTATACTGTTTCTATTTGTATTTGCTTGTTCTCAATTTATGTAATACTTCCAGCGCTTGAGATATTTTAAAGGACAAGACAAAGTAATGTTTCTGTATGAAGTCTATTGAGATATTTTATTCATATCAAGTCTAAAAACAAAAATTATTTACTTTTCTTATAAATGAAATTGTTATTCAGATAAGTAATGAATATTTCTGGTTGCGGGTTTGTATAGAAGCGGTACACGGCTGTGTCCTTTGAAATCATATTTCGTAAAAGAGATAATCCTTGTTACTGAATGATTCTTCATATCATTAACTGAGAAATATCGGAAATATACAGTTTAGAGTGATGTTGGAAGGGGGTATCAAAAAAATGTAATGTCTTCGATTTGAAACATCATCTACATTTACCATTAGAAAAGTTTGAAGGAAAGAGTCAATCAGTATTTCAAAGGTAGAATAGAGAGTTTTGACGATTTCGATAACGGTATTCAAAAAGAAGAAGAAAATGCATATAATCTATTTCAAATAAATGACTTGTTAGAATTGTCTTATTATCCGGCTAAAAGGAGGTAAATTTTATATACGTTAACACTGTCCTTATTGGTGTTAAATTTAGAAATTACATAGAAATAGAGCCTATTTAATATAAATTATTACTTGAAACAAAATATACTTATTATAGGGTCTGGAGGAAGAGAACATGCCTTAGGATGGAAATTATCGGAAAGTCAATCTGTAAGTATGGTATATTATTGTCCTGGCAATGGAGGAACAATAAATAACCTTTCTTTTTCTATAACTGATTTTTCTAAGATAAAATCATTTGCAAAGAAAAATAATTGTATTGTGGTGGTTGGTCCAGAAGAACCATTAACCAAGGGAATAGTTAACGAATTATCAGAAAGTATACCTGTTTTTGGACCAACTAAGGAGGCTGCTCAATTAGAATCCAGTAAATCTTTTGCAAAATTATTTATGAAAGAAAATAATATTCCTACAGCTAAGTATGCTAGTTTTTCAGATCCTGAAAAAGCCAAAGATTATGTGTACAAGACAAATAGGTCTTTAGTGATAAAAGCTGATGGGCTTGCTGCAGGAAAAGGAGTCGTTGTGTGCGATAGTAAAGAAGATGCCCTGAATGCGATCGATTCTATAATGATAAGAAAGAGATTTGGAAATTCTGGAAATGTTCTAGTAATAGAGGAGCGTCTTTATGGTGAAGAGGTTTCATTCATCGGAATATCTGACGGTAATACTATTGTACCTATGGTTACAGCCCAAGATTATAAACGGATTTATGATGATGATAATGGCCCGAATACTGGTGGGATGGGGAGTTTTTCTCCATCCAGAATTATATCTAATGATCTTTTTAGTGCTATACTAAATAAAATTATGAATAAAACTATACAGGCTATGAAAAAAAATAGTAATCCATTTAGAGGATTTCTATATGCTGGTTTGATGATTGAGAAAGATACTCAAAAAATACATGTTTTAGAATATAATGTAAGAATGGGAGACCCAGAATGTCAATCTATAATGGTGAGAATGAATTCGGATTTGTTGGATTATATTAAAGGGTCAATATATGGAACTTTGGATACTTTAGCTCCTATTAGATGGTCTGAAAATTCAGCAATTTGTATAGTGATGGCAGAAAGAGGATATCCAATAAACTATAAAACAGGAAACGTTATTCATGGATTGACTTCTTCTTTTGGGCACAATATTAAGATTTTTCATGCTGGTACAAAACGAGATAATAATAATAATAAGAAAATCCTTACCTCCGGAGGAAGAGTCTTAGGAGTTACAGCAATTGGAAGAGATTTTGGTAAGGCCAGATCAAGTGCCTACGACGCGGTGAAAAAAATATACTGGGGAAAAGCAAATCAATATTATCGCAAAGATATAGGTTTGAAAGTTATTTAGAAATAAATAATTCTTTTTTCAGTAAATAATGCATTGACAGGCATATCGTTTTCTGTTTTAGGTATTTTATTTATTATCTGATTTTCAAATGCTAGTCCTATAATGTAGGACGCTTTTCCTTTAGAAAGAAATCTGTCATAATATCCTTTTCCATAACCTATTCGATTTCCTTCCAAATCAAATGCGATACCAGGTACAATTAGTAAATCCATTTCTTCGATTATAGAGTCTGATGTTGAATTCTCTAATATTCCGTATTTTCCTTTTGTCATTTTAATAACTTCAAAAGAATTCTCAATGATTTTAAAGAATACAATACTAGTTGAGTCAATTATTCTTGGTAAACCTATAGTTTTTTTTGTGGCTAATGAATGTTTAATTATTTCAAAGGTATTCACTTCTGATCCAATTGGAAAATATGTTCCTATTAATACAGATTTTTTAAATTCTTTGGAGGAAATCACCCTTTTACTAATAATATTACTACAGCTTACAATTTCGTTTTGAGTAAGAGAATTCCGTATTCTTAAAATTTCTTGACGTATCTGCTCTTTTGATAACATATTTTTGGTTTAATTTTATTGAGTTAATATTTTCCCGGCTGCAAAGACAGTATTTTTTAAGAGCATAGCTATCGTCATAGGTCCTACTCCACCAGGTACAGGTGTTATCAATGAAGCTTTTTTTGAAACGTTTTCATAATCTACGTCCCCCATTACTTTCCCATTTTCACGAGATATCCCTATATCAATTACTACTGCATTATCTTTCACTAAATCATCTGTGAGTATGAATAATTTTCTATTCCCTACTGCAGTAATGACTATGTCAGAAGTTAAAATTTTGTCCTTGAGATTTTTCGTATTCGAATGACATATCATAACGGTAGCATCTTTATCGAGTAAAAGTAATGATAGAGGTTTTCCTATAAGAATACTTCTATTCACTATAATCGCATCTTTTCCCTTTAATTCAACTTTGTAGTATTTGAGTAATTCCATAACTCCTAATGGAGTACACGGAATAAATGATGGTTGTTTGTTTAGTAATAAACCTGCATTATAATATGTTAATCCATCTATGTCTTTCAAAGGTTTAATCGCATTAATAACATTAAATTGATTTATATGTTCAGGAAGAGGTAGTTGCAATAAGATCCCGTGAACTGAATTATCTTCATTCAACCTCTTTATTAACTCTATCAACTTGTTTTCTTCGATTGATGAACTAATTGTATTATCTTTTGTTTCAATCCCGACTTCATCACATGCTCTATGTTTATTTCTTACATAAATCGCTGAAGCAGGATCATCTCCTACCAAAATGGTTGACAAGCACGGATAAATTCCGTTTTTCTTTAACTGCTGAATTTCTATAATTAATTCCGCTTTGATCTTTGATGAAACTTCAAGCCCGCTAATTATCAACTTAATTTATACGAAATTAACTCATTTATAAAACATATCAAGGTAGGAGAATACAAGATTAGTATAAAAATCAGGTTATTTTTTTTAAGAAATCAAAAGTTAATACAAGGATTATAAAGTGAAAAATAATAAATAGACTATAAAAGTGATATTGATGTGACTAAAGCTACCCCTATCAATTTTCATGCAGCCCTATCATTAGAATATGTTGATAAGGGAGGTGAAAGAAAAAAATTCTTAGTAATTTCTGATCTTCACCTGGGATCCGAAACTGAGTTAATAAAAAAGGGTATAACTATTGATTCACAGAGTGTCTCAAGAGATTTACTAAAAGAAATTGATGCATTAAAAGCGTTACATTCCTTTAATTCCATTATTATTTTGGGAGATTTAAAAAGCTCCATCACACATATTACAAAAAATGAATGGGAAACAATACCGATTTTTCTAAAAGAATTATCTTTAGATATGGATATATTTTTAATTCCAGGAAACCATGATGCAAATATAAATTTATTGGTTCCCGATTCTGTAATAGTATGTAATCCTAGTGGATTAGTAATTGATGATATATTATTAATTCATGGACACACAATCCCTCAAAAAACTCACTTTAATATAAACAAAATTATTATGGGCCATATTCATCCTATTTTTATTAATTCCAATAGCGTTCTTCATGGTAAAAGATTATGGATATATCTAAAGGTAAAAAAAGAATGTATTTTTGGATTAAAAACAAAAGGTATAGTTGAAATAATAATTATTCCTACTTTTAATAAATATTTTTATTCGTTAGGTTATCATAAAGATTCTAGATCTATATCACCCCTAATTAGACAATTAATCAAGTATGATGCGATCCTTTCAGGATTCCTATTCACGTTAGAGGGATCCCTTATAGGAGAAACTCAAGAAATAAAAAATTTATTCTAAGTTGGTCACTGAGTCTTCTAATTTTATATATTTTTTAAGGGGTTCAATAGTAGGTGAATTTGTTTGTAGCCATTGGAGAGTTTTTATAAATGCAGAAGAGGCCTCCAATGTGGTCATTACAGGAATACCCATTTCTACAGCCTTTCTTCTAATATAGTATTCATCATTTAACATATGCAGGTATTTTTCCATCGTGGAAGTAGACGGAATATTGATGATAAAATCTATTTTATGTTGATACAAAAGATCAATAATATTAGGCTTTCTTTCGGGTTCGTTTATTTTATAAACTCTGTGAATATCTTTAATTCCATTCATTTCTAAGAAATCAGCAGTGTGTTCGGTAGCCATGATTTTATAATTCATTGATGTCATGAGAGATATAACTGGTAGTAATTTTTCCTTATTTTTCTGTCCCCCTATTGTAATCAATGAAGTTCCTTTTTTTGGTAAAGAATAACCTGCAGCGATGTATGATTTACTTAGTGCATCGTAAAAACTAGTTCCAAAACATGCAACTTCCCCGGTAGAATGCATTTCAACACCAAGAACTATGTCAGCTCCTTCTAATTGCATGAACGAAAATTGAGGAACTTTTATAGCGAATCCAGTTGTTTTCAGCCACAGTTCTTCATGAATATTAGGTAAAGATTTATTTAACATTGCTCTTGCGGCTAAGTCGATAAGATTTATGCGTACAAATTTTGAAACAAAAGGCATAGATCTAGATGCTCTTATATTGGCTTCTATCACTAACACTTCTTCATTTTTAACTATGAATTGAATATTAAAAGGTCCTGATACATTCAATGCTCTTACGATCTTGTTAGAATAAACTGTTATAGTATCCATTATATTTCTCGTTAATCCCCAGGGAGGTAAAGACATCATTGCGTCTCCTGAATGGATACCAGCATTATCTATATGTTCTATTATAGCGCCGATAATTACCTTGTCTTTTGAACCTACACCATCCACTTCTACTTCAGATGCATCTTGGAAAAATTTACTTATTACTATTGGATGATCGGGACTTACAATTGTCGCATTCTCTATAAATTTTTCTAACTGCTTATCATCCCAGACCACTTTCATAGCCGCACCACTAAGAACATATGAAGGTCTGACCAATACTGGATACTGTACTGATTCCGAAAACGTCTTTGCCTCATTAAGATTTGTAAATTTTTTCCATGGAGGTTGTGCAATATTTAACGAATCTAAAAGTTTTGAAAATTTTTCTCTATCTTCAGCTCTATCAACGTCATAACTAGAGGTTCCTATTATCTTTGCACCATTCTTTGCCAAATTCTGTGTCAAATTGTTCGCAGTTTGACCTCCTACGCATGTTATTATACCATCTGATTTCTCTTTCTCATAGATATCCAGAACCCTTTCTAATGTAATCTCTTCAAAGTATAAACGATCTGAAATATCAAAATCTGTCGAAACGGTTTCTGGATTACAATTGATTACTGAGACATCGTTGATGCCATTATTTTTTAACCCCATAACCATATTTACTGTTCCCCAATCAAATTCAACACTACTTCCAATTCTATATGGACCTGCTCCCAACACTATTGCATTTTTACCTTTATTTTTAATTTTGACATCGTCATACTCTCCTCCATATGTAAGATACAGATAATTTGTCTGTGCTGGCCATTCAGCAGCAAGAGTATCAATTTGTTTTATTACTGGTTCAATGCTAAATGTCTTCCTAATATGCCTCAACTGATTTTCATCTAAATTGAAATAATACGCTAATTGTTTATCGGAAAATCCCAAGCTTTTTGCTTCTTTTATAATATTTTTATGAAAATTATTTGACGAAATTTTTAATTTTTTTTCCATTTCAATGATATTTTTTATTTTGTTTAAAAACCATGGATCGATACTGGATAATTCATTTATTCTTTCAATTGTCATTCCAAAATCAAATGCTTTAACTACATTGTCTAAAATGTTGTCATTAGGATTCAAAAGAGAATATTCTATATTTTCTAAGTCTAGTATCACTTTTTCTTCTGATCTATTATTGCCTACAATGCCAATTTTCCCAATATCACACATTCTAACTGCTTTTTGTATTGCTTCCTCAAATGTTCGACCTATAGCCATTACTTCACCAACAGATTTCATTGTAGTTCCAAGTCTAGTATTCACTTTTTCGAATTTATTGAAGTCCCATCGTGGCATTTTCACTACAATATAATCTAAAGATGGCTCAAACAAAGCTGTAGTTTTTTTTGTAACTTTGTTGATTAATTCATCTAAGGTATAACCAAGTCCCAATTTGGCAGCCATGTAAGCTAAAGGATAACCTGTTGCTTTACTGGCTAAAGCAGATGATCTTGAAAGTCTAGCATTGATTTCTATTGCGCAATATTTTTCAGAAGAGGGATCCAAACCAAATTGAATATTACATTCACCTATTATACCACATTCATTTGTGGCAGACATAGCGGCTGAACGTAGCATATGATATTCATAATTATTAAGTGTCTGTGAGGGAGCTACTACTATATTATCACCAGTATGCACTTTCATAGCAAGTACATTTTCCATATTACAAACTATTATATTATTTCCTTTGTGATCTCGCATAACCTCATATTCTATTTGTTTCCAATGACCAACGTATTTTTCAATGAGTACTTGTTTACTCATGCTTAGAGCAATGCCGCGATGTACAATTTCTTGAAGCTCGTATTCATTGTGTGCTACTCCTCCTCCTTTTCCTCCCAATGTATAAGCAACTCTTACAATAACTGGATAACCAATATTTTTGGCAACTCTAATTGCTTCTTCTACTGAATATGCTGGTGCGCTAGATAATACAGGAACATTACATTTTTGCATTGCTTCTTTAAAGAGCTGTCTATTTTCTGTTCTCTCTATACCTTCGATAGGTGTACCTAGAACTTGAGTTCCATATTTGTTTAGTATCCCTTCTTTGAATAAAGCAATTCCACAATTAAGTGCAGTCTGTCCCCCAAATGATAACATTATTGAATCAGGTCTTTCTATTTCCAATATTTTGGATACATATTCTTTGGTAATAGGCAATAGATATACTACGTTAGAGAATCTAGTATCTGTTTGAATAGTCGCGATATTGGGATTAATTAAAACTGTCTTTACCTGATCTTCTTTTAGCGCTTTTAGACATTGGGAACCAGAGTAGTCAAAATAGCGGTTAGAATTCTAACTTTCGCCTGCTTCTCCGATTTTGATTGCACCACTACCCAGTACTACAACTTTTTTTATAGTTTCTCTTCTTGGTATTTTTTTCACCCCTTACCTTTGATATTTAAGTTTCGTTAATAGATAATTTTTCTCTCTTATTTAAATTAACAATCTCCTTAAATTTATCAAATACATAATTACAATCATTAGGCCCTGGTGATGCTTCAGGATGAAATTGGACAGCAATTATTGGTTTGTTATTATGGATTATACCTTCTATGGTATTATCGTCTGGATTATAAAACCACGGTCGAAAATCGGTAGAAGTTAGAGTTTCTGGATCTATGCCATATCCGTGATTCTGACTTGTTATATAAGATAAACTATTTTCTTGATTAATACATGATTTATTTTGTCCTCTATGTCCATATTTTAGTTTATAGGTATCCGCACCAGCCGACAATGCAAGT
>DASUCH010000115.1:0-12548 GCA_035762785.1 Nitrososphaeraceae archaeon
ACTCTTCAGGGTAATACTCCTCAGCGTAAGTCACCTCAGCGGAATTTTGCTCAGGGTAATTTTGCTCAGGGTAATTTTGCTCAGGGTAATACGATTTTTCGTGTGATTGAACTTCTAGGAAGTACGTTGCTCCAAATTCAAAAATCATTCCTATCTCTCGTACATCTGTAAAGTTAAGTTTTCCGCTAAATGTTATTGTATGATCTCCTGGTTTTAATGGTTTTAGTAGAATCCAGAATCCATCGGAAACTCCTGTGCCATTACCTGCAGGTATAAATACTGGATTGTTTTGAACTGCTGTAAAATTAAATCCTCCAGAGGGAGAGTCTATTCTATATTGTTCTGGATCTTTTACTTCATATCCATCTATCTCTGCATGAAGATCAAATGCTTTATCGAGAAGATTGTTAGCACATATTCTTTGGTCTGTTTCATTTTCACCAAAGAATGGTGGTGCTTCGAGATTATCACATAATACATTGACTATAGGAAATAGAATAGATGTGCCTTGTGGAATTCCACATTCATGTTCTGGAAATCCCGTATCTGGAAAAGCTGTCACATTTTTAGCTGAGCCTACAAGAAACAAGAATTTACCGTTATCCTGTAAACCTATGTCACATCCCTCTTGACCTACGTCTTTAAAGGGGTTTACTTCAGTAGCAGTATTTACGCCAGTAATCCATTGCCACCATCTATCTCCAAGTTCTGATACCTTGTTAGCTGGAAATATTTGGGGAGATTTATTCCTATCATTGTCTCTATAATCCTCATTGTATGTATTGTCCTCATTGTATCCATAACCATTCTCATAATTTGATTGGTATGAGGAATTGACCCTATAATTGTCAGTATAGTCCTCATATTTTTTTGAATTGTCATCATACTGTTGATCTGAATTTTCTTCAAGAGCCATTGCACTAGAAAAAGTGTTCATGTTAGCGAAAGGTGCTGCTAACATTACTAATGAGCCCATCAAAAAAAATAGGGTTATTGAATTGTTCATGATTACCTAAAACCTTCTAGATATTTTTAAAATTCTAAGGTATGTGTAATAATACTATATTACTAAATTTTATTAGTGAATGGTTAGTGTGTTCTTCAGATATGGATTTTTAGTGTGAAATCAATTCTGAAAAATGGTACGGTTGTAGTTTTAATAATATTGATATGGTGGTTTATTCGTCATTCTTCTATGATAATAATATTTAGCTAATAGCAAATGTGCTAATATATAAATTAGACTAGAAATATTATATTTAACATTACAAAGTTTTCAAGGAAGAAGTCGTGCAGTGAATTTACATTTCATTATTCCAGATAATAAATCTATAATAGGATAATTATACCATATTACACTATAAAACAGAAACTTATTTTTGAAGCTAGTTTAATAAATAAAATTATTATAAAAATAATTGAGTAGTTGGATTAGTACAATAATTGTCATTATATTAGTCCAATGAGAATAAACTTATCTTCTTCCATATTGAATGAAATGAAAGAAATGAAAAAAAAGATAAAATATATTAGTAAAAAATGATAATAGCTAAAGAACTATATCTTGTATAAAGTTTAAAGACGATGAATATGTATTCAAGAAAAATTGAAAATTAAGGACGTATACATTCTCAAAGCTTCATTTTATAATTCATTTATTTTCTTTTTTGGTTCAACTATATAATAATATTTATGAAATACTTTAAAGATTTTATTTTTATATTTGAGTATTTTCGTTACTTCTATCTTCCAATTTAGATTTAGATTTTTCTTTTCCTTTTATTATTTTTAAAAGCATTTTTCTCATTTCCTGTTTTTCTTTTTCATTAACTTTTCCTTCTACGAGGTCTATAACAAACAACCACATTGTGGCTCCCAGTGTATTCTCTTTAAATAATGCTTCAACTTCTACTGTCCACTGGCTCTTTCTATGCCAATACCCTATTATGATTGCAAGTGGTACGTATGATGCTATAAATATTATTGTAAATCCTACTAAATCTGATCCTACGAACCGATCTAAGAATGGAAGTCGATTAGTCAACAAAGTATATTGAATAAGTATAGTATCAGCAAAATATATAAAAAAAGCAAGGTATATACCATGTCCTTGCCTAAAATCCAACCATCGTATTCGGAAAAAATTATTATTTATTTTCACTATATTATTAGTTCTATTTTTTTAGATTAATTGTTTACTATTGCATTTTTAATGTTAACATATTGAATAAACTCCAAAAACGTAAATGATCTGGCTGCTTTTAATTTGCAATCACGCATAATTGCTAAACTTATACGATTAGTGATAAAGTTTTGGATGTGCATATAAGGCTATAGATATAAGGATATAGAATCTTTTTATGAAACTGAATCATAAAAACACTAATTAATAAAAAATTAGATTAAGTTTGTCTCATGTTCTTTGTAACGTTTTGCCTCTTCTTTTGTTATTCTAAAATAGACCGTCTCGCCATCAAACCTTTCTACCAACTTTTTTGGAATAAAGTATTTGTCTTTGTCCAAAATTCCCTTTTGTGTTACTATGTATTCTATACCAACTTCTTGTACTTCACCTAAGTCTGCATCATCACCTAAACCTCTTGCTTCTTTTTTTATAATATCTTCAGGATTATGGATAGTAGAATCACTCGACATATAATAGTGGGAGATACATTCTATATAACTAATCTAGTTCTATTAACTTATCCATTTTATTTAATTAATAAGATATTATTTAATATGTTTTACCAGTTTTCTTTTCTATTTAGTCAATAATAAACATGACCTTTTATTGAGAGAAACAATGAAATATTACGACCAAGTTCTTTGGCTTAGATTACTTTCTGGCCCTACTATTAATTAATTTATTAATACTTCAGTTTATTGTTAGAGGCTAAATATGCTGAAACTGTTATTATGTATGTTATGGTATGCCAACAACATAGATATGGACATGAATTGAAAATGTATAAACAATACCGGTTATTCCATTAACTTCATTATTTAGATAAAGGAAACCAAATCCAATATGATTTTCTATTCATAAATTCTCATAGTGAAAGATTAATAATCAAAACTTAAAGCTCTTTCTATGTGAGGAACAGTATGGATACTTCAAAACTATAGCCACCAAAGCGAGAATAAGCAAGAGAAAAATTATTCGATTTTCTTTCTGTTAGTCTCCTAGCTAAATATTCATTAGGAAATACGTAGGTCTGTCAGTCGATAAATCTGTCAGTAATTCAAGCAGGCAGGAAGAACCTCACCATTCATTTGTTTAGGTTTGCTATCTAATTGTACGTCATCATAAGGAATCCATAAAATTAACAAAATCACGAGTATGAAATTTCTTTGTTGCATCCCAGACTTTTTTAAACTTTGGAATGGTCATCATACCCTTTGCATGATATTCCCACCTTTGCCATAGTTCCTTATCAATCATTTTCTTTTTGTGAATTCTATAGATAAATTCAATTGTATCTGTTAATGATATTATAGTATAGTATTCTTTTGGTTCATCTACTAACTTAAACCTCTCAATATAAAGTGAACTCTCTTTAGCCATTTTAGTGAAGACATCAGTATTTTGAAGTTTAGTTCGGGAATCAAGAATTCTTGCATATAATTGATACTCCCCTTCGAATCGATTCTTTTTAATAGTAATTAACAATACGACAACGGAGACAAGTAATGCACCTGTATAGTAAACAGTAAGAAGATAGATAAATTCTGTTGGAAATAATGTAGTAGTTGTAGTCATATTATATTAATAATATAATCAAATAACAATATAATAATAAACTTCTTTATTTTGATTGATGTACTTTAAGGTAATATGATTACACATCATTCCTAACTGGAGAACCCGGTAAGAAATCAAGTAAAGAAGATTTCACTATAAGTTATCATCCTCTAAAACTAAACAACAAATAAATAATTAATCATTTACAACATATGAATTAAAATAATTAAATTTATTGGTTGTTAAAGCAATTAACTTCTATTGCTATTGTCATTGAAGATCCAAGAGCTCGAGGCAACCAGGCATTACCACTTGTATAGATGAATCTAAACTTGAATTGATGCTAGTACATCAGGTCACAATCTTCTCTAATGTTGTATCGACTCAATAGGAAAGGCAAGAGGTAGCTTTTCAAGAAATATCTGTTTATGTTGTAGTTATTTTACTGCTTTCTGAATATACTATTCACTATTTGATGTGTTGCTTAGGGCACATTTAATTGTTAATTCCTGGATTACTCTTGCAACCTTTGGATTAACCGAAGAATATAACATTTTTCCTGTCCACCTGTAGGTGTAGAGGTCCTTAACTAACTGGTTTGATCTTTATTTTACGTTCTAAATTTATCGTTATATCATGTTTATTGATTCTACTGAAATTACAAAGAATAATTCGAATAGACATTTTTTATATCTATATTTCTTATCTTCACTTGGGAATTTGGTTTAATACTTATGGTCATAAATATTATAGTTGTCCTATCCTAGTACTATTGTTATATATGAAAAATGCGATGGAGAATGAATAGCTCTGTTAACATTACCAAAGTGCCAATTAAACCAAGACCTATTAAATCATTGTTCAAGAATACCTATGAACTCTTAGCATATTACTATAATTCTAAACTATATATGAGATTATGATTTCTAAATTGGATAAGTGAATGATTCTAAGCGATTTGATTTTCTAATATTTATTAATAAATCAATTCAGGAAAATCTTACTAATTTAGTTTCAATAATAATGAAATGGTTTTTTATGCATCTTTCTTCTATGATAATAATATCAGCTATAATACCAAAAGCTATAATAAATCATTTAGATTAAAAATATTACATTTACCATTACAAAGCCATTGGGAGAAAACTTGTGCATGGGTTTTAAAACCCATCTCCCACTTAATTATATAAATATACACACCGTATTATATTACAAATACACTTCTTAGGTTATTGTTATTAAAGTTAGTGAATAAAATATTTATGGTATAATTTTTATAAATTTAATGGTAGATATAATGAGTATCACTTATCTAAATATTTAGTTTTTTACCAGAGAACTAAATTAAAATTATTTTAAGAATATTCAGATAGTATGTAATTCTGAAAGAAATATTCCTAGGAGGGAGTAATACCGAGTGGTACTAAAATAAGAATCCGTTAAATCATAAAATAAGATTTAAAATTATTTAGATATTGTATGAAAATAAGAGTTCATAATAATTATTGTATCACTTTAAAAGAAATAAAATATAAGTATAAATATTAAAATTTATTTTCTTGACTATAAAGTAATAATTTTAGAATAAGTTCTTCCCCTTGAGGTGTCATCATGAGAAGTTCCAAGTACATTTCTGAATTTTTTATAATGTATCAGATATATTATCTTAATATAAGATTCAATTCAGACAAGACGAAATCAGAAATTACGTCAGGTATTTTGCAGGTCTCTAGGTTTAAATCATAATCAGCCAGACTATAGTCATTTTTATTTCTTAAATTATATTAATTCTCTAGCATAGGTATCTAATTCATTATACTTTTCTAAGATATGAAGAGTAATAGGCATGTTTGGTCTGATACAACAGATAATGTTAATGTAGGAGATTAGTTCAGTTTATTAGTTATCTTAACTTATAAGCATTTAAAAGTATCATCGTTTTTTCTTTGTTTGTATCAAGATATACTTGAAATTAAATAAATAAGAGAAATAATGGAAGAAAAATGGACCGGAAGTATAATAATCATTATAGTATATGTATTCAAATATATATTATGAAGATAAGGAATAGGTTATCTGATAATACTTTTTCTCATCGAACAAGTAATAATATGAATAAAGCTGGGTTGAAAGGAAATAAACTAGTGGAGTTATCATCAAAAGGCATTGGAACCGAATCCATTACATTTAATGAATTATGTCCTATATGGTCTAGAAAGTTATCTCTAGGATTAGATAGATTAGACAAGTTCATGATTGAGCAGGATTCAAAGTATTGTATTGTAGGTGAAGCTTGGAAATTTTCGGGCCGATATAATGGATATTATTTAGCCTTTTTAATTCCATTTGTTGGATGCTGGAACTGTATAAAGTACGCACATAAATTTGCCAAAATTTCAAAGAATATATCTAAAAAGGAAAATTTAACAAGAACTGATTTTGAACCTTTACTTGATTATTTTATCAAACATTGGAATGAAAAACATGTAAATAAAATATAAAAAAATCAAAAAATAAATGTAAATCAAAACATTTAGGTTCTATATCTCCCTACTTGCTATATCATAAACATCAGCTATAATGATTTGTATCAATCAATACTGCGACTAATGACATCAATCTTATAATTCGTCCTGAAGTATCACTATTATATTTCCTTCTCATTTTCGTTTTCCTAGTATGAACCATAATGTTCTTTTGACTTTTTATAGGATTTAATTCAGGCTGGTTAGACCCGTACAACAATTTCGAAACAGTTCTATTTTTGATTTAATTGCCAAGAAAAGGAGAAGGACAAGAAGTTAAAGGAGTAACACAGAAAGGTACTGTAGACAAAGATATATTTAATTTCAATTTTATGAATATTACTAAATTTCCCTATAAATCATATAGCAGATTTAAACGGGATAGAATGTAGTTACGATTATACTAATCTGTATATAGTTGTTACAAAAAAAAACTTATTCCAAGTAATTTCTAAATATTAATTATCGAGATTGTTTAATTTTATAACCTTTTCTCTCTTTTATCACAGAAATTATCTAAATAAAAATGGTGTTTATTAAATGAAGGTAGATTATTAAGCAAAATGCCTATGCTCCAAATTCTCTAGGAGGTCTACATCAGATTGTGGTATATAGTGTGGAAATTAAAAATTATTTGAAGGAATTTTTAATTATTTAAGAATAATTGACTAATAATTATTCCTACCAATGTAAAGGATCCAATGATTGCAGCAACAAATACCGTATATGCTATTGATGTAAAGGTTCCCCTACAACTGCTACAAATATTGAATATACAAGGATTATAAATTCAATCATTGCGAAAAGGCCAATAATCATTGATTGATTTAATAGCAAACGATGATCCTTTTGGTTCAGTTCCTGTTTTCCTATAAATTCTGGCATTTTTCCAAATATTTTATCATCAATTGATTCATTTTTTCCTTGCTTTGTATAATCATCAGAACCTTAGTTATTTTTAACGATCTCACGTATTATTCAAGTGAAATTTATAAACTAGGTTTTTTATTGAAAAAATTTTTCACAGAATAGTGTATATAAGAGATCAGAACACTTTTTGCAAAAAACCTTTGTATCACTTATTTGCTTTTCAGATTCTTGATTGAAAACCGAAAGAGAAAGTTTATAGGTATTTTTACTCTCCATTCCACATCTCATACAAGTAATCATATCAATTATGGTATTAAAAAGATATTATTATAGTTTCATATAAGAATTAGATATATCTTATTTTATCTTACCTGAAAATATAATTAATAGGCAATAACAAATTTATCTTATCCAAGAATTAGATATTAGAAGACTCATTATCACAAAAATGAAGATTATTCTTTTGTCCAGTAAACTATATTTTCTTGACTACAGCTATTGCAAATATATTTTGATGATTTAGCACCATGTTTATCAGTGTTAGATACTTTTTTATACTCAGGATCCGGAGAAGTTACTTCATTAGCATTACTACAAAATGGACATCCTATAGTTTCAGTTGTTGACATAACTCAATTTTACTATATTCTCTTTATTAATATATTTTGTTTATTAATTATTTTAACAATCTACAATAATGGTTGTTGAAAACATCGAAAATAGAAAGAGTATCCTCTTAGGGATGAAACATAGAGATTGTAAGAATTATTATTAATCTGCTTTAATTGTGCTTAATCAATTCTTCCACCTCAGTTCTAATGAACAATTGTTCTCTATACTGTTGGGTTCTTGACAGTTTGAATACTTTCCAACTCTGATTCTTCTTTGTTGTTGATTACAATTATTCTTTCATAGTTTATTATTCATATTAGTCGTCATCATCATCATTAATATTTTATAATATAACGTCGTGGAGCAATTTATCCGCAATATAGGAGACTCTGCAGATTTAGCTTTTGAGTTTATTTTGGTAAACAATCATATTGATAATAACTATGACAATAGAAAATGGGATAACATCATTACTTTCAGATGAAAAAATAAAAATATAAATAAATAATATTATTAAACAACTAAAAAATAGTTTGATCAAAACGATATAAAAGAGGAATAATATCGATACCGGTTCTAAAATAAGAGTCTAACGTAATGTACTACTAACTTGGTATTTAGATTTTATTATTAGAACTTATTTTATAATAGTGAATAATCTTAAAGTTTTACCTAAAATCTATCTTTGTAATGTGATTTCTTTGAATTAATATTCTGTTCTTTAATATTTATTCGTAGTATGATAGATTTATAAACATATAAAAAGATCTAAATTAAAATAAAATTTTTGGTTGATGTTTAATCGTTTAATCATTTACATATAGATAAAAAAATGAAATATTGATTATGTGACCTAACTAGGGCACAAACTCAATTCCCACATTCTCTAAACAGACAATTAGAGCATTAATATCTGCCAATTCTATATTTACATTTGCTAAGGCTGATCTAAATGCTGCTTCACTAAGACCAAACCCTCCAAACTCTAAATCTTCACAGAATTGTTCTAAGGTTGCTGAAGTACTTACTGTTGTTAGATAAGCAGAAATCTGAGCGTGAGTTAAAATTTGCTCGAAACATTCTTCACATGTAGCAGGACTTAGGTTACAAGATTCAGCAGTAGTTCCATTTAATACATATACATTCTCTAAGTCAGTCCCTGCTGGACATAATTGTGCGTTAACGATCCCTGGAGGACCTTGTGTTCCATTAGGACCAATTGGACCTTGAATTCCTTGTGGGCCTTGTGGGCCTTGTGGACCGACTGGACCAGGTGGCCCTTGTATTCCTGTTCTATTATCTTTAACATCTTTTCTATCACCATCTTTATCAAATTTAAATTTACAGAATTCTACTGAACTTACAAAAAAGCCTTCAAATGGACCTGTTCTACACTCATACTTTTTATCGTCCGTTGGGTATTGACTATAATAACTATCTCCATAATTGTCGTATACTTGAGCTATTGCTGCACTGTGGTTGCTAAAAAATGGCATCGCTGATAACATTACCAATGAACTTGCCAAAAGTAGAAAAGTAAATACCGATTCTTTCACAACATTTTTGTCCAGTTTAAATATAATTGCAGTACTTAGGTTCACTTGCTAACATAGTATTACTAAATTAGATTAGTGAAGTTGCCAAGTGAATGTTTATTGTGAAATTCAATTGTTAATTTATACTAGATAAATTCATTACTAAAAATATCATAATATTATATTCTAATTAATTTTCTTTTGTAAGGAAACTATAATTTGTTATACTCAATTATTAATTAAATTATTAGATTTATTTGTACCAAATAGAGTCACCATTCACATTCGGGTTGAGCTACATATTAAGGAAATTGGTCGGGAGTAGAGCCTTCCATGTAGTAGGATTCTATACAACTGATTTAGCTTTTATGATAAAGAACTAATATAAAATATTTTTTAAAAGATGTTTATTTAGGATTATGTAAGCTTTTTAGCTATTTCTAAAACAAAATAACAACAAAGAATTGTAGAAAGACGTTTTACTCTTAAAAAAATAATGCCTCTGCTTGGTTAGGAACTATTCTATATATCGTTCCTTGGATTCCGACAATATAGAGATAATCATCAGGTCCAACCTCAATATCAGTAATTGCACCAAAACCGTGTCCAAATATTATCCCTTCATTTTCACCATCTGCATCTGCAACTTTATCAGCAAGTGGTCCTTCTAGAAATAGTTGTGTTCTATCTTTATTTAAATCAAAATGGTAAAGATTTCCTTTACTTATATCTCCTACAAATATATCATTTTCATATTGTATACCCAATCTCGCGGAATTAAGGAACTTGATTGCACTTGGACCAAGAGATTCACGCCATGTAAATTCAGGAGGACTGTATTTACCTTTTCCACCAAAATCTACTAAACCATTTTGAGGATGTAATGGAGCTATTTCAGTCATACCTTCTTGTTCATCTAGTATCCATATACCTTGTATCTTATTCCATCCACTATTGAATCCTGGTTCAACAAGATTAATTTCATCGCCAAAATCTTCACCATTTTCTGTATTCCATAGTTTACCTGTTATAGGGTCAAAATCAAAGCCAAAGCTGTTTCTCACTCCATATGAATAGTATAAGTTCAAAGGTTCTCTATCTCCTAGTGGACTGTTTACCACCGGCATACCATCTGGAGTAATCCTTAAAATACCGCTAGTTGCATCAGGCTCTCCACCAGATTCTTGATTCTGAGCTTGATTACGATGGCCACCAACATCTCCAATAATAGTATAGATATTATTATCAGGACCAAGCATAAGAGCACCACCATTATGACTTGGTCCAGGTAGAGCTGGTAGATTCAAAAGTAGTTCAGGATTTACTAGTTTGTTATTTACTAGCTCATACTTGTAAACACGATTGCCTATTGGAAATTCGCCTAGTGGAGCTTCGGTAAAATACAAGAAAATATTTGTAGAGCCGATTTCTTCTCCTTTTAAGACAGCAATTCCTAACATGCCCCTATTACCGTCATTAGCAACATTGAGTTCAAGTAATGGTTCTGCCAATATGTTACCATTTACAATTCTTTTTACTGTACCTTTATCTTTCTCTAAAACTAAAATATCATTTGAACCTAAAAACGCAATACTGGTAGGGGATGTAAGACCTGCAAAGACTACTTCTGCCTTTAAATTAACATCATTGATAATTGGTCCTTCAGAAATTGGTAGAGCACGTGTAGCGTTAGCAGCATCATTTAGGGTGAAAAATGGTATTACGCTTAATATTATCAATGTAATTGACAAACAGCCAAGGGTAAGTACTGACTTATGCATAGCATTGTTAAATTGCTAAAATATAATTGAAGTGCTTAGGTAAAGCCTCTAAAATTGTATTACTAAATTAGATTAGTGAAGTTGCTAAGTTAATTTGTATTGTGCCTTCTAGTTGCTAATTTTTATTTGTAAAATAATATAGAACCTTGTTAGAATGAGAAAGCAAGTACATTTCTTTATCATACTATTTTGTAAGTATTCGTAATAACTTAAGCTCGCGTGCGGTGGAATGATATGGAGATCCGATACAATCTAATTCATCGAATATATGACCATAAAGGGAATATTCAAAATGTACTATATAATGGAGGTTAACAACCAGTGAATTATCGTTCTATTACCTCCAATGCCATTGTTCAAGTGCATAATTACCATTATCGTCTTGCCCACCCTTAAATATAACTAGTATATTATCCAAAAAGGATAGTTTCCCTGTGGAATTTGTACTATATACTGATGCGCCTTGATATGCGGTACCATTTCCCACTTCTATGAACGTATAGTTTGCAGTTTCACTACCATCCTTAGTCTTTATTACTCCTTGCCCTTGATCAAATGTCAGATTGTTACCTTTAGAGACACTTACATACTCCCCTGCTTTAGAGTATTCGATGTTACCTTTCATCGTTCCATTGGAAGTAAAAGTGTAGTGTGTTATGTTAGGGCCAGTTTCTCTCTGATTTGTATCCGCTCCCTTTTCTACAAAAATTGGCTCTCCTAATGTTGCTGACTGAGCATGAGTGGTACTAAGAATAGAAGTCGATCCGGTTCCACCAAATAGTAATATTACGACAGCAATTCCTGTTGTAATACTGATAGTGAACCCCTTTTTATTCATCTTTAATATAGATTTCTTAGGCCGTAAAGTAGGATATAAAATTTACCATCAGTCATAAATAATTACACCCATTACTGCAAGTATTAGTGCGTTAAACGCCCTAACAGTAACCTTGCAAAGTAAATCAAGACAAATACATGAATCTACTAAGCAACAATCAAGAGTTTAAATGAAAAGTATCATACAAATTGTATTTACTGTAATAATGGTCCCTCTGCACAAATTCAACAAATTCAAGATAAATATTTGTTACTATCTATAGTAACTAATTCACGGGTTCGGTGGGATTCGGACCCACGACATTTTAACCCTATTATAGACTGGTTAAGAGCCAGACGCTCTACCTGGCTGAGCTACGAACCCCTTTTTTATATCTCATTTTCAAGAAAATAAATTCTTTTTCATTGAATAAATAACTTGAGATGATAATTGCGGTAATAGTAGACAGGTCAGCGAAATGGCCAAAGATGCATAAAATTGTTCTTTTTGTAAAAATCTCTCAATGGTTGAATGCTCCTTTTAGAGTAACAATAATAATGCAACCAACAGATCTGCGGTATAACAACATGATTAGGGAAAATTCCTTGGAGAAAGTTACTTAAAATTCCTAAGGCGTATTGTATTCGTCTCTTATCTGTATTTGTT
>DASUCH010000116.1:0-4562 GCA_035762785.1 Nitrososphaeraceae archaeon
CCATCACCACCTCCACCATTTTCTTTACCTCCATCACCACCTCCACCATTTTCTTTACCTCCATCACCACCTCCACCATTTTCTTTACCTCCATCACCACCTCCACCATTTTCTTTACCTCCATCATCTTCTGCTTTAAAATCAGGAAAGATATCGCCACCATTTCCTTTACCTCCATCATCTTCTGCTTTAAAATCAGGAAAGATATTACCTTCTTCAAAGTCACCACTATCATCTTGGGCATAGATTGGAGTAAATTTTAAAAGAATATGGTTGTTATTTTCATAAAAATTTGTATAACTTTTAAGAGGAGAACCACTACCCAAGATTATACTAAGAAAACTGATTAAACTTAATATGACCAATAAATTTGGAGCTGTCAAATATGGAATCATTGATACAAGTCAATAGTATTATTCAATCATAACATAATACAATTATAAGAGAACATGACAAAATATAAAAATAATTAATTGTTATTCATTTTATTTGGTAACAGTTCTCCAATGGCATTATGCATTTTAAGATACATTAGTCCTTTTTCTGTCGTCTTGAATGTTTGATTTCCATCAATATATTCTATCAAGTTGTTCTTTATCAAAATAGTTAGATATTCCTTTAATTGCCCATAACTTATATACGCTTTATACATAATTTTTGTCTTGGTTGTTCCTTCTCCATTTGCAGCGTGCAGTATATTACCCACAATCTCTGTTCTACTTCTATATTTCATATTACTACATAGACAATAAATTATTTTAACATTCGATTTGGGAACAGAATCAATTATAGGAAAAGCGTATGGTCAGGTTTTCTTAGACAATACAACACTGGAAAGAGTCAAAATGTTTTGGAGCATATAAATGGGCTTCTTAGTGGTTAGAGAGTAGAAGAAAAAAATTCCTTATCAAACCGAAAAGGTAAACGCTTATATAATTTTTAGCATTAACTTTTTTAATGAATTTCTTGTCACTCTTAGTAGATATTTTCGTAGGTAGAATAGTTTTAAAAATGCTATTATGGCCGTTTGGCTACAGAGATTAATACCCCAATATTCTTTTTTTTCAATAATCGATTAGTATAGGTTCACAAAATTAGAAAACAAATTTAATTATAGTATTATAACTGCATATCTAATTATATACTTTATATGTCCATAGAATATGTAGGACCAATTATAGGCAGTTAGTGAGCCTATGTTACATCCAACGGAGGTATTTATACCACAAGGATATGTAGTTATCATTATAGATATAGCAATATTCAAAATATATGATTATTTCACTACAAAATATAGAAGATTTAGCAAGATGATAGTATCAAAACCAATTTTGTTAGTAAAAGATGGTAAAATTTTAGATGAATGGTTGATGAAGACCAGAATTTCGAGAAAGAATTTCTATCGTATTGAAGACTTAGTGGTACTGAAGATGTATCAGATATTAAATCACCATATTTGGAAATTAATGGTCAAGTACGTTTTATCAAAAAATGAGAACGCAAAAAATGAAATACTGTTACTAACAGTAATAGCTAAATACAATCTAAAAGAACCCTACTATATGGAAGGCTCTGCTCCTGACCAGCTTGCTTTGACATGTGTAGTAGAACCCTACTACATTGATAAAATATACTGTTTATTATTTTGAAAAATTTTATATACATTTCTAAAATAGCCCTCCATTTTTTATAGAAGACCATTATTCGGGTAAAATTTGTTTCTAATTCTATTCCTATAAATACAAATAGTGTTGAAAATTTTATCTGTCCTATTTTTCTATTTAAGAATTTCCATAGCTTTGGATTCCCCTTCTTTTATTAAAGCTTTAACTGTCTTAACTGAAAAATCAGCATTTTGAAGAGGATATGGTGATTCAATAGTCCCTCTACTAATTCTTGTAATATTTAGAATTTTTGCACCAAACTTGTTAACAAGCTGTTCGTATTCTTTTTTTATATATTTTAATTTCTTTGAATCTATTTTTGTAAAGTCAAGTTCTGTGTACATATTTTCTATTAACTCTAATTGTCTTGTAATTAATTTTGATATTTGCTCCAAACTTTTAGACTTGTCACAATATAGTATATCTTTAATCCTAGCTTGTACCTCAGTCATATCTGATGGCAGCTCGTTAATTTCTCTTGCATAATTTTCTATTATAAAGATATTTTTATCATAAGACGGAGATTGCAAAAGTACCTCTCTCATAGGAGTATTACTTAGTAGAGCTCCGTCCCATCCATAAACTCCATCTTCCACCTCTACCCAAGGAAAACCATAATTAGGATAGCCTACAGATGCTAATAGATGTTTTAATTCAATTTGCATTTTAAAACTATCAAATATGAGCGGTTCAGCATTAAGTACATTAACAGCAGTAACAATTAAACGTACTGTTTTAGTAGTATTAGAAGAGGATGATGATTTTATTTCTGGAGATAGTTTTTTAAAATCTATGTATTTCTGCAAAGTGTTGCCTAAAGGAAAATTATCATATATATATGTCCAATGCCAGGGTAGTTGTTGTTTATCTAATAACGATTTTTCTGATATGTTAGTAGTTTGAAGCCATCTTGGGATAAACATTTTTGGAACACCATATATTGTTGCATTTAAGGATGCCGATGGGATTGTTTTTAGACCTATTCCTCTACTTTCATCATCATAATCTAAAGTAGTAATATCTGGAATAATAGTATAACTACTTTCAGCAAGTTCCATCCAGAAATCTTCTAAATCTTTTACTGGATTGTCATTTTTACTTCCTGCTATGATAGCGCCATTGATACCTCCAATTGATGTTCCTCCTACAATATCAAATTTTATATTTTTTTTATATAATATTTTGTAAACTCCGCAAGCAAAAGCACCTAGTGAACCACCTCCTTGTAATACTAAAACATCCTCTCGCGGTCTTTTTCTGGATATATTATTATAATTCATTTTCTATCGTTAAATACTCTTAACTATCTAATTATTCTTATTATTGTTAATGCGATTTTTCTAGAAGACATGTTGAAAAAGTATTTTATTTGACTCCATTTACTTTTAGTGCTTCAAACCTATTGAAACGTGTAGATGGTGCCAAATTTAAGTCAAATTAGTTTCATATCACATTGGCCACATTATGCTAATAGTTCTCAATTGGATTCACTAAATAATAAAAAAGAAAAGATGAATCAAAAAATAGAAAATTTAGGAAAATCTAACGCAAACTCATTATTTGTATATTGAATTAGGTTATAAATAAAAAAGAAATTCACAAGTAACAAGAGATTATTATTGAGATGATTTTAACAAATTGCTATTATTATATGTTTATTTTCTTAATTTTCTTTTATGTCTCATCTTCTTTTTTTCTAAATAAGAACCATTCTTTGGAATCTTTAGAATCATCTTTTTGTAGACCTGCTCCCAAACCTGATAGAATATCAGTAACAAGTGGATTTTTTTTATATATAGAAGATAAACCTAGTAAAGCACCAATTGCTCCATGATGGACTCTTCTATTGAATAGATATACTTTAGATGGATTTTTTTGAGAATTCCAATAAGATGTCAACATATCAGCAACTGCAGATCCTAACTTAAATGATTCATTATGGTTATCATTATTATCTCCTATCCCATTAAGCATTATAGATTCAGAACTTTTTATTTTATCATATATTGTTTCTTTTTCTTGTAAATTTTGTTTAAGTATGTCTATTGCATATTTATCCATTATTCCTTTAGCTATTTTTAATATTGTTTTATAAGCTGATATTTCGTAATTTTTTATCAGTGCATCTTCTTTTGTATTTAGTATCTCACCTTCTTCAGGTGTCATCATAGTGTTATTGATATTATTATCATCATAGATTGCTGTAGATATTTTTTTTGTGTTTTTTGTGTCATTACGAGTATCAACATTAACTTTTTTCATTTTATCTCTTGCTTCATTAGTTAATGAATGCAAAGAAATTAAATCTGCTTTTGACTCTGTTGGTTTTTTACCATAGGTAGAGATGGCATCTATCAATCTTCTTTGTTGTTCTTTTTCCTCCTGTAGATGCTGTTGTAGTAGATTCTTCGAATCTTGTATATGAGTTTCTAGTATTCGTCTTTCTAATCGTTCTATTGCAGCATTTTCAATTGATAAAACTTCATTTAAATGATCTATAGATTTATTATTTTCGTCATTATTATGAGACGAAACCATATAACAATATGGAAAACATTTAACTTAAAGCTTTTTTGAAACAGGTAAAACAAATCTTAAACATATTAGCTCTAAATATCTAATAATATAGATACATAAAATGATTTTTTAAATCCACTAAAAATTAACATCAAATCCTCTTTTTAGGTCAAATTTGGTTCACATCCCACTGGCCACATTGAACTCGGTTCCAAACATATCTTTTTATAGATTTCATGAAGCAAGATTGTATTCTCGAATTACATTTTTTTTCACATGTCAAGGTTAAATTATTTAATATTCGATAAATTTTAATAGAAAAAACTTGCTAATTATCTCTACTATAATTAGATGAAATTGGGATATTGATGAAATGTTTTT
>DASUCH010000117.1:0-5232 GCA_035762785.1 Nitrososphaeraceae archaeon
ATATTCAATACGTATATAAGCTGAATAATAAACTATTTAAAAGCTAATATAAATTATACCTACATCTATTCTCTATTAAAGATTCATACTGTTAATTATTAAATATTTTCCACTTAATGTAATCAAAAATCATTAAGTTGTTTAAACAATATACAAATATAAAATCTAAACCCTATTAATTTAAATGAATTAAGTAGTTGCAAAATATTTGTGATATTATAACATTAAGTTATTCAAAACTTATTCTATGGTTACATGATTTTCTACACTGTAAGCAACCGCCAAAAAGATTTGACATAATTTTATCAGATTAATAAATATCTTATACCTCAGATTAAAATTAAAAATTTTATGATTTTATCACAACCAAATGTTGTTTATTGCAATTAATTTATCCTGTATATTTCCATTTATTATCCTAGCTTTTAAGTTTTATCTACTCTAACTTTACTTGTGGAATCAGAGAGAAACAATATAATTGGCGAGAATTGGCAATCGATAGTGAACAAACCTGTGTGTTTTTCGCAATAGATCGTATATTCTTCTAACCCTAAAGTCTATACAAATAACAATAATGAGGAAGATGTAAAATGTATCAAAAAGATGCCTGATGAGGAAATCGAAGATAGAACATTTAGAGTTAAAACTTATTCGAATTTATATCAAAATTTTGAATTAATAAAGGTGATATGGTCTCGAATTCGTTACTAATTTACCAACCTTGCATCCTCAGATTCTTATCCAGAACTTAAGCATTAATAATGATTGAATTATTTGATTTTCTCTCTGTTGTTTCAGTTTTATAATTATTTATGTTTAAGGATCTGTATTAATAAAAAAATCTATGCAACAAAAGTAGAATAACTGTTAAATTTTAATATGTTATACGTGCAATAATAATTTTTATCAAATATTTTAGTTAAATAAGAAAGGTGTTACATAGTAGTATATTTCTTTTAAATATTGGATTACTATTTATTGTAAAAAAATTTGATTTTAGGATACTTAATTGAGTTTATTATATCCTTTCTCAGAATTCATTCAATCCGTTCTTCTTCTACCACCATGTGAGGCTCTACCACCCTCTCTTGCAACTCTTGCTCTTGTTTCATCATCGGTAGCCTGTAGACCTCTTTCACCATGAGGAGCTTTTCCACCCTCTCTTGCAACTCTTGCTCTTGTTTCATCGTTGGCAGATGCCAATCCTCTATTAGTATTTTTTTTAATATCTTTAGCCATTACCTTTGAGTAATCTCTAATTTATTAAAAGGTTATAGATAAATTATATAAATTATTCTTTAAATAAATGTTTATGACGATAATGAACAGATCAAAACTATTTGTAACTATATTATGGAATTAACTCGAAGGTAGATATAAGGGCAAATTTATCATATATACTTTACAGCATAAAATCGATATTATTTTTATGATTTTGAATTTCTCTAAGATAATTAATCTATATATGTTTAAAAACGATAAAAGGAAAAATGTATCAGTATCTATAATATATTCCCATAATATCATCATTTATGGAATAAGAAATTATTCTACTAATAATAAGTATTCAACCTAAATAAAACTTAACCAATAGAAAAAGAAATATTGATACTTTTGGTATATTAACAAAGACTACATAATTCTAAAATAATGCAAAAACTTGGACTTAAGAATACATTATAGGATCTTGTTTTGAATCATGAATTAATTGGGATTGTTCTTGTTGTTGTTTAATAGATTTAATTAAATTACTTAACTTGTGTTTCATTTCTTCTCCTTGTTTTTTTAATTCTGTTGTATCAATTCTAAAGTTATTACTTGAAATTGTATTTTGTAATAATTCAATTGTTAATGCCGCACCGTCAGGATCGGGGATGCCTGATTGAGTTGGAATAAAAATCACTGAACAAGAAATATTATGTGATAAACATGAAGATAATAAACCTCCTGCTATACCTCCGATAAATGTAGTTGAACCTTCAATTAGAGATTCGATATTTAAATCCTTTTTATTATTATCCGAATTAATAATCTTACCCTCATCACTTGATAAAATAATAGGATTACGTTTGGAATGAGATATTACCTGAGAATTAACATCGGTATCAGAAACTCGGCCAATAGACATTCCATCAATAACAAAAACATCATTAATTCCAATATCTTCGGCCCAAGTAGCAAGTGCATCTAATACTGAATGCAATCCATTAATCATTATGGGAGCTTCGCATACCACTGCACAAATAGTCCCTTCAGAATTTGAGTAAACCCTAAAAGGATGATGTAATTTGCCATCCATAAAAATAACACCAGGAACTATAAATTCGGACTCAAAACAAAAAATTTGTTGCATCTCTAATTTTTTAATCACATAATTAATGCTTATTGAACCCACCAAACCAGGACCAGGAAAACCTGCAATAAGTAAAGGATTATTTAATTTTACCGTATTGGGTAATGAAAATAAGGAAGTTTTTCCATCATAAGAAGAGAATTTAGTATGTTGTACCATTTAATTTCACTATCAAATTGTATTACATATTATTTAATCATAGAGGGTAAAGAACTTATTAATATTTACATCTTTTAAGAAATTACCTTTAATTTAAAGTGATTGGTAGTATAGTGGTGACAGATGTGTATAAATGCAAAAAAAGTGAAAGTTTAAATGGCAATATTATATTTATTGTAACACAAAACAATTGATTATATTAGTATAAATGATGCTCATATTAATTTACTAAGTTAGATATTACGTATTTAATTGTTCTTGGTAACATTCTTAATAAAATAAAATGTTGACAAGATCAAATTTTTTAGGGGAAATATAATTACAAAGCAATAGTTGAGGTAATTTTATTATAATGAGCAATTTTAAATCTTCTTAGTGTTATTCTGACACCATAAGGGAAATAGGAAAACAAATGTGGAAAATTGCTAGAATAAAACTTATCTTTTCCTTTTATATTCTTTATTCATTAAGGAGCTTTTCCATCTCTTCTGGCGACGGTTCATTCTTTCTTTCGAACTTAGAGGATGCCAGAGTAGATGAAAGATTTAACCACAAAGAGCTACCATCATATTTAATAATATGTTTCTTCGGGATATAGTATAAATGGATTTCGGCAACTCCTTCTCTAACTACAATAAATTCGTTCCCAACTTTATCTACATCTCCAATATCTATATTATCAGTTGTTCGAACATGTTTGTGAATTATTTCTTCCCAAGGAATTTTTAATTCCTCATCCATCCTTTGTGTTTTTATCTCAAGCCCAGGTTCCTTTGCCATAAAAGGAATTAACTCATAATCTTCCCCTTTTTCGAATTCTCGTAATTCTGAATCAAGGGGAGGTGAATCTCTTTGATATTTTTGTTTTATCTCCTCCTTTTCGAGTGAAGAATATATTGTATCGCCATCATATCCATGAATATATTTTTTTGGAATGAAATAATGTTTTTTACTAATCACGCCATCTTCGACCTCAACAAAATGTTGTCCTACACTTTTTATCTTACCTATTTCTTTTTTGTCGGATGATTTGATTTCATTCCCCATGACTTTATCCCAGCTCAATTTAACTCCTTCCCCCTTTGAAATTGAGGGTTGATCATTTTGAGATTCAATAGCAGAGGATTGAGGTATCATGCTTTCAAAATTAGGATATTTATTTTTCAACAATTCTTTCCTTTTCTTATAGTTATCATCATCCAACATATCCTTTGAAGGATTAGTTTTATTGAAAAAATTATCTTTTATTTCAGCTTCAGTTAACGAGATGATTATATCATCATCTTCATATCCTTCAACAAAATATTTAGGAACGAAAAAATAATCAGCATCTATAATTCCCTTTTTTATTTGAATATAATCTTGAGAGATTTCTTTTATCTTTCCAATTTCCTTCCTCTCTATAGATTTGGCATTTTTACCTTTTGCTTTATCCCACGAAAGACCAACTGTCAATTTTCTCAATAGTAAACTATACAACATATAATTTATTAGTTTATCAATAAAATCAATACGGTGGAAACAAATCAATATATTCTTTATATTTAATGTTGATCTACTATGATATTATGGAGAACGAAGGAGGTACTTCAGGCCCAACTATATTATGGGACGAAATCGATGCTAAAAACGTAAAATCTGTCGACGGTGAAAAACTTGGAAAAATAGAAAAAATATCTCAAAATCATATTATGGTTGAAGAAGGGTTGGTAAAAAAGAAGAGATTCTGGATTCCTAAATTCTTGGCTGATGTATATGACGGGAAAGATTTATGGTTAGATATTACGAAAGAGGAAATTAAACAGCAATATTATTATGATGAAGAACCCGCATCATCTGCGTATGACCTAGAAATGAGTGAATTCAATACCAAATATGGTAAAACTAAGAGTAAGGCTTCTAATGAAAAAATAAGATTGAAAGAAGGTACTCAATTACAAACGAACTCGAAGAAGGGTTATAAAAATGTCCGTGATTTGAAATAATATTCGCTAGAAATTAACCTAGATATACTTTTTAAATAGGTTATATGCAATATTGATCTTGGATTCTTCTATTATTTTTTCTTCTAAATTTCAATGAATATTATCGGTTAAGAATAGAATAAAATTATTTCAATTCAAATTCAAGGAACAATCGTAATAAACTTTAATAAATTATTTGTTCCGAAGAGATAGATTTTGTGTTATAAGGGCATCAATTAATATTAGATAATAAAATTTTAACATTAGGTCGGTAAAAGATATTGGGAATAAACATCATTTTTTATAGATTGTTTTTGTATAGTAAGATCAAGCATATTCTCTAATGCATGAAAATGTTCTAAAAATTCCAATCCTTTAGTTGTAATGGTTAACTTACTTTCCGAATCGATATTAAGTAAATTTTTCTCAATTAAATGATTCATATATAATTTAAATTGTGTATTTGAAACAAATGACTTATGCATAACCTTGGATTTTTTTGCTCCTTCAACTGATGCTTCTAGTATTGACGAAATAATTTCAATCCTACTTCTATACTTAGGATTCACAATTAATTATTGACAAGAAAGTATATAATGAATTATGAACATAGAAAATAAGATTTTAGGGTTCTATAATTATAACCATAAAATCCACGTGAATGAGATAGTGCAAAAATTAGGGAAACAAGATTATATTGAAATATAATTTAATAGTTATATATTTAATTTTCCAGTTAGGCAATTCGATCTATTA
>DASUCH010000118.1:0-2228 GCA_035762785.1 Nitrososphaeraceae archaeon
TGTCCTGGTTCAGTTATTTTTTGATCACTTGGATCTCTTTTTACAGCAGTTGGTTCATGCTCTTTTATTTTGGCAGGAGTCATTGCTTCTTTTTCATCGTATTCTTTGAGAGGATCTTTTTTTCTATCACTCTTTGTTCCTGCGGCACCTTCTTCAAATTCTCTTTCCTGTCCTTCGCTCATAGTTGTTGCAATACTAGCCTGGTATATTAATTTTATATAGCTATAGTTATGAGTCACGTATTTTCATTAACGAGAAGATATTGATAGAAATTAACATTCTAATAAAATTTTATGGGACAAGTATTAATGTAATGTAACTTAAATCAAAATACGCTTTATCTGATAAAAGTTTTTTCCAAAATATACAATAAACGGTTTATAAGTCACAATGAATACTTTTTTAATTAGATATTCATATGGAAAGAGTAGTCCTTGATAATGATATTAAATACTTTGATAACGCGGGTAATCTGTTTCGAACTAGAGCAGAATTATCTATCTCAAAGATGCTATCTTTTTTAGGACAAAATTTCGAGTATGATGTAATATTAAAATTTAAAAATGACGATATTGTCAACGTCGATTTTAAAATAGATGACAAATATATCGAGGTCATAGATTGCGAAAATGATGTTAATAAATTTCTTCGTATACGAAGAGAACTACCAGAAATTAAAATTATTGCAGTTGGTCACTCTAAATATGCTGGTAAAGTCAATGAACTAGACTCCTTGTTCTTCTTTAATTCCGACTATCATCAGACAGGTTCTATATTCATAGAAGATCCATCTCTTGCTTTTGATTATGCACATATTTTACCATTAGTTGAAAAATGTTCTATTCTGCATGGGCACACATCCACTGTTATGGTCGAAATAATAGGCGACATGAAAAATAATCTTATTATTGATTTTGGTGAAGCTAAGAGAATAATTAAAGAGACATTAAGTATCCTTGACCATAAATTCTTTATTAACACAAAATACCTGAAGAGAGAAGATGATATTTATTATCATATATCTTTTGAAGGACCACGAGGCTTTTTCAGTCTACAATTGCCGAAGATGACTACTTTCTTACTCCCAGGTGAAGCTACTGTAGAAAACCTTTCAACAGAAATAATTAAACTGCTTGCTCCAAAGATGCCACCAACTGTCGAAGCATTGGGCATATATGTTTACGAAGGAGTAAATAAGGGAGCACACATAATAGCTGAAATAAAAAAAGGGTAAAGGATGGAGAAAACTACTGCCCTTGTAATGCTCTCTGGTGGATTAGATTCTGCCACTTGTCTTTACTGGGCTAAAAAAAATTTTTCAGAAATTTCCGTAATTACATTTAATTATTACAATAGGATTGAAAACGAAAAAAGGGCTGCAGCGGAATTAGCAAGAAGAGCAAATATTGTAAACTTTCTTGAGATCAATATTCCCTTTATTAAAGAATTTTCTGATTTTAATAATAATAATCATCATCATATCACACCCAACTATGATAGAAGATGGTCATCATATATTCCTGCAAGGAACCTAATATTTTATTCAATAGCTGCACACTATGCTGAATTTCTTGATATAAAATGGATTATAGGAGGACATAATATTCATGATGGAACATTTTTTATTGATGCAACAAAAGATTACATAGAAAAACTAAACTTGTTAATTAAGCGTGGATGTTTGTTCCGCAATGACGATCCTTGCGTGATACTCATTCCTTTAGCTGAAATGGATAGAAAAACTATAATCAATATGGCAATTGAATTAAATGTACCTATTGAATTGACATGGAGCTGCCATAACAAATACAAAACACATTGTGGACAGTGCTATGCATGTATGCAGAGGATAGAAGCGTTTAGCTCGTTGGGCATAAAGGATCCGGTCTTTTTTAAAAACACATAATTGTTATGACAGAATAAGGATCAATTACATATATTGTATAAGTCTGATCTATCGATATCGCCTTCTTTAGTGATTAAATTCACTCTTTTAAATTTTATAGTTTTTTTTATCTTAAAATCAGCCATGAGATATATTATAGAAAGAAGAATATATACCCCATCAGTGGTTATTATAGAAATTCAAAGGTCGAAATCGTCATTATAAGAGTAACATACAACTTTTCTTATCATTTACCTGGATCCAATATTATAGACATGTTCATTGTAGAACTAACCATTGATGTAGGAAAATAAATAATTGAGAGAAAAGATTTCTAATAGTG
>DASUCH010000119.1:0-2050 GCA_035762785.1 Nitrososphaeraceae archaeon
CGCCTGTTTTCGTTTAATACTTGTATTAATTTCGCTTGTTCCTGACGATATAATTTCTATAAGTTTTGCATTTTTATTATTCGGTTTTGTTCTTAATAAACGTCCAAGTCTTTGAATAAATTCTCTTTTGCTTCCAGTACCACTAACTATTATTCCTAATTCAGCATCAGGAACATCAACACCTTCATCTAAAACTTTTGAAGTTACTAAAACCCTATATCTACCATCCCTAAAACCATTTAATGCATCTTCTCTTTCTTGTTTACTAGACTTGTGAGTTATAAAAGGAATTAGAAATTTATTGGAAATTAAATAAACTAATTTATTATGTTGTGTAAATATAATTGTTTTTGTATGTGGATTTTCAATAAGAATTTTACACAATTCTTCAATTTTAGATTCGCTATTTAATGCAATATCTAAAGCTTTATTTCTTGCCAGTAATGCATTTCGAGCATACTGATTTTTTCCTGATATCATGATTAATTTTTGAAATCCAATTTGACCATATCTAATTCCTAGTTCCCGTAAATAAGACAAATATTGATTGTAATTTTTATGATATTCTATTTCCTCTTCAGGTAATAACTTAACATATCTTTTCTCTACTATAAAAGATGCAATATGTTTATCCTTGGCTAACTCATTAACATATGACTGATATACTATTCCTCCAACTAATCTAGGAAAATCTAAATGTAGATTATCTTCACGTTCATATGTAGCAGTCAAACCTAATCTATATGGAGCTATAAATTGTTCTGCAATAGTTCTGTATCCTGGTGCAGCCAAATGATGTAATTCATCAAATATTACAAATGCAAATTTGTTTCCTATAAATGATGAGCGAATATAGGCTGAATCATATGTAGATACAGTTATACCCGTGATGTTAGATATACCACCACCAATATTTCCAATTTCTACCTTTTGAAAATATTTTGATAAAAATTCTGTCCATTGATCCATAAGATCCAAGGTTGGAACTACAATTAGTGTAGAAGAATTTACTATTTCGATTATCTTGATTGCTATTATAGTCTTTCCTGAACCTGTAGGTAATATTATACACCCTTTCTTTCCTGCAGCAATCCAATTTTCAATTGCTTTTTTTTGATAGGATCGTAATGTTAATTGTATATTTTCAATTTTCAAATTTGGAAGAGGAATTAAATCCATAACATTATTGTTATATCGAATACCACTATTTTGCAAATATGTAATAATATCTTGATAATGTAATGCTTGTGCTCGTAATTGATTTGTTCTAGGATCTATTAATGAATAGGGAATTTGATTTATTCCAGAAATAACAACAGAACCCTTATCATAGTAAAGGTTTACTCTAGTATTTATAGACAATTAATATATTAAACTATTATCTCTTAAAAAGAAATCGTATTTAATATATATCTTGAATTTATATATCATAATTTAATAAGTAGGTCGTTTTCTCCATGCAAAAATCATAAAAATAAATGGTATTAAGAGTATAGCGGTAGCAATAAGAACAGGTTGCATTATTACATTATCGACTGGAATTCCAACGGCATAAAAATAAGGAAATGGATATAATCCTGAAACAAAAAACCATATTGCTATAATCATAAGAATGTAGGGACCATTATTTCTTAGAAAGCCTGGAGGTTTTTTATTTGAAATTGCACATCTTTTACATTTTCTTTCAGATAAAATCAAACACGAAGTACATACTGTCTGATTACAATATGCACAGATCACTTCACCAAATCTAGATCCACATATATAACATTGAATCAAGAATAATAATAAATCTAGTCAAATGACATATTTAATATTTATTAGATATTTTTATTTATTCCTTTTACAAAAAGATTTAGTTCAAATAACAAAATTTTCTTTATATATATATATCAAAACAAATCAAATCAAAAAAAAAATAAAATAATGAATGTTTGAAATTCTTTTCTTTTCTTTTCTTTCTTTTATGGAATAGATCTGCTGTATAATTTTCCTTCTAATGCTAGCTTGTACATTTCTGCAACGTACGGATTCTTTGCTGGCGTTTCAG
>DASUCH010000120.1:0-3048 GCA_035762785.1 Nitrososphaeraceae archaeon
TAGATTTTCAAGACCTTATAAACCTGCTATCTATTTAGAATAAGATCCTTTTGTTGTATTACTTTTTCTGGAAATATAAATTGATGAAATCATATACAAGCTAAATCCACAGATTGACATTATTAATCCATATAATGAAAGTGCTCCTCTATCCTGATAGTATCCTATACCGAGAAGTATCGCTCCTAATACCAAAATAGCTATACCGGCCCTTGCAGAACCTGGCATTTCTTTTTTCTTTTTCACTAGTGGTACATGTTTAATTTTTTTGCAATATATTTTTATTTTTGGATAGTGATATTGTATCAATGAAAATTGCTGTAGTGGGAATTGGGGTTGCAGGAGCATATTTAATGAATCAACTTAGTAATAATCATGATATTCATGTAGTTGGATTTGAAAGAATGAAAGAAGAAGAACATGACGCAGTTTGCGCTTGGGCTACTAGCAAAAATATTATGGTAGACTATACAAAAAAATGTAACCTAAATTTTGATAACTATATCCTACATGATGGTAAAAACATGAGCGTAGATCTTGGTGAAAGCAAGCATATTGATATCGGATTAAAAGGTATGGTTAGTTATGATAAATTAAAACTTATTCAAGATATGATAAAAGGAACAGAAATTAAATATGGAAAAGCACCAAAAAAGGAAAATTTAGAAACTGACTTTGATCTCATTATAGATTCTACTGGTTTTCATAGAAATTATCTCCCTAAACTTGACTACGAAATGTGGGTACCTTGTGTTCAATATAAAGTCAAATATGATAATAATAATATCCCATATGATGATTTTTATCTTAAAGGATTTCCTTCTATGTCTGGCTATTTCTGGTATTTTCCATTAGAAAATGGATATGCACATATAGGTGCTGGTGATTTTACAAGAAAAAATCACAATCTTTTTGTTGAAAATTTTCTCAAGAAATACAAATGTGAAATAATTAAAAAAAATGGTAGACCTGTACGAATTAGTCCACCATCTAAATCAGAACCATTTTACGATGGTAAAAAGTCTATAGGAGTTGGAGAATCTATTGGTACAGTTTATCCATTACTCGGTGAAGGCATAATCCCTTCAACAATTTGTGCGGATATCTTTATAAATAATTTGAATAATTTTAAAAAATATAGAGAACAAGTTCTTAAATATTTTAGTATATATCCATTAGTTTTCAAGTTTATTTTGATGAAAATTACAGGTACTTTTAATCTTGTAAAAAACTCTTTAGATTTACTTCGAATATATCATCATATGAAAAATAATCAAGGTCGATATGGAATGGAGGTAAAGATAGCAGAATTGATGAAAGTCTCTACTCTTTAGCTTATAATTTGAAAAATTTCAATATTTTTTATCTTTTTCCCTTTGAGTCACAGTTATAAATGGATTTAAAATAATTCAATATAGATGAGCAATAACGCTAATACGAATAAATCAGCAATTGAACAAAGAGTCAATGAGCTTGTTCAGCATTCCAGAACACTAGAACTTTATCTTAATGAAGTATTAGAAAGAGAAGCTACAGTTACAAAATTAATTGAAGAAGCTCGTCTTGCCTCGTATGCTCTCCAAAATATTCCTCTAGATAAAGAGAATGAAGCATTAATGCCAATTGGAGTGGGAGTATACTTGAAAACAAATATTCCTTCAATTGATAAATTATTGGTTAATATTGGTGCAGGAGTTACAATAGAAAAAACACATGAAGATACTCTACACTATATAGAGTCAAGAATCAAGGAATTTGAGATTGGCTTAACTCAATTAAGAGAACAGAAAAAACAAATAACTTCTCAACTTGAACAGATCCAACATCAAGTTAATTCTATGTTACAACAACCTTCATAATATATTAATAAATGCAAAAAAGAAAACATAATACATTGCGATTTAAATTATTTTTTTGTGTATGATGAGTATATATGTTTGATAAATTAAAAAAAGCTTTTTCAAATATTATTTCTGATATCAGTAAAAAAGAAATTTCTGATAAAGACCTTGAAAGTACTCTATTCGATCTTGAAATTGCATTGTTAGAAAGTGATGTAGCCCGAGAAGTTATAGATGATATCTCTGCTAGTTTGAAAAATAAATTATTGGGTCTCTCTGTTGAAAAAGATAAAACACCAGAAGAATTAATTCAATTCCATGTCCAAAAATCTATTTATGAAATTCTTACTAAATCAGGAACTCTGGACTTAGTTAAGGAAATTAATACCAAAAAAGAAAATAAGGAGGGCCCATTTGTAGTAGTTTTTCTAGGAATTAATGGAACTGGAAAAACCACTACTGTAGCCAAAGTTGCTAATCTTCTACATAAAAATGGGTTGTCTGTTGTATTAGCAGCAAGTGATACTCACAGAGCAGGTGCTATAGAACAACTGGGTGAACATGCTAATCGATTATCACTGAAAATGATTCATCAAAGATATGGAGCGGATCCATCTGCGGTTGCAAGAGATGCAGTTGAATATGGAAAAAAGCACAGAGTAGATACAATTTTAATTGATACTGCTGGAAGAATGCAAACTGCAAAAAATCTTATGGATGAAATTAGTAAAATTGTTCAGGTTGTTAAACCAGACTTAAAAATTTTCATAGGAGATTCTTTAGCAGGAAATGATGCAATATATCAAGCAAAAGAATTCTTTGCCTATACTAAATTTGATGCGTCAATTTTAACAAAAACAGATGCGGATGCAAAGGGAGGGGCTATCATTTCAATTACATATCTCACTTCTAAACCTATTATTTATCTTGGAATAGGTCAAAACTATGATGATATAATTCCATTTGATCTTAATACTTTCATAGACTCATTATTTGGTTCTCAAATTTCAGAAGAAATTAAAAATAACTATAATTCTAATATAGTAAATGAAAGTCGAAATAATGAAAAGTTATCAGATATCAAATCCAAAAATATCATTACTAACGAACCTATTAATAATATTGAAGAATTATATCAAAATAAACCTTCTTCCTCCTCCTCCTCTAATTTAGAACCTATTCTTAATAATAATAATAATATAAATAA
>DASUCH010000121.1:0-13062 GCA_035762785.1 Nitrososphaeraceae archaeon
TCCCCATATCTCTTCAACATAGGATGCAGGAAATAATTTTGCATTATTTTCTAAGAAATCACCATAATTAACTAAAATATCTCCCAAATAAAGGATAGTAACAATTCTGTTTTGAATTTGGTGAGCATGTTCTATAGATGTAACATAAGTTACAGTTCCGTCGTCTAATTTCACTAAAGGAGGTTCTATTGAGTCAACTAATGCGATTGTTGCTGCTTTCCCAGGAATATCAATTTTAATTTGAGTTCCTACTACTATTGCGTAATTTAATAATATAGGAACGGTTGGATGAATCCCTATTGTGGAAAATCCTGTATTATAGCATCTACCATATCTTAACCTAAATCCACCAATTTTATTAGACATTGATAAAACTGGTCTACCAGTTATTACTTCCGACATTCTATGGTGTATTGTATCGTCTTCACTAGAACCTTCTTTCTGTATTGCTCCTTTCAGTTCCTTTAGCCAATCCCATCCATCTAATCCTAAAGTATCTATTATTTTTAGTAATTTTCTACTTCTTCCAATTAAACCATCATTCATAACTCTTAGAGCACCACCACGTACTCTGTCTGTCTTGATCCTTTTCATTGCTCTATGGCCGACAATCTCTACTGGATCGGTATCTACTCCGTCTAATTCTACTGGTAAATTACTAATGCATTTTATTACATCCTCATCTAAAATTTTAAATTGAAAGCTTCCAACTTCTCTTTCATATATACGTAATTCCTCTACAAATCGACCTGTCTCATCATCAAAGGAGTTGGCCTGATATTTACTTAACCCAACTGATTTTCTTACATGATCTGCAATAAGCATTGTTAAGGCTGCTTCGGTTCCTCCAGCAGATCTAATTGGTCCGGCAAATGATATGGAAAGATATTGAGTACCATCAGAATTATATTTGATTTGTACATCTGATATCCCTTGTAAAGGTGCAACAGTTACTCCTTCTGTTACTATAGCAAGACTTACCCTAACTGCATTATCTAATCTAGTTCTCAAGTCATCATCGCTGTATTTCCCTTGTGCAATTTCTTCCGATATCTTTAATGCTGCCTTTTCTTTAGTTGTTTCAGATAATAAATTTCTTAATCTATTTGTAATATTTATATTATGCATTTTAGCAACTCTATCAGCTAAATCATAGACTATTCTTGACTCAATTATTTCAGAAACATCAATACCTTGTGACCGTGCATTACTGGCTATTAGATAAATTTCATTTAAAAAGTTTAAGAGAGTATTATGATAATTATTATAAAAAGGCGGTCTTTTTAAATTGTTTAACTCTTGAAGTGAGTTTTCATCTAAAAAATTATAATGAATATTCATTTCCTTATTAATTGAATAATCTCAGAAAATTTCTTTTCCCAATTATTATCATTTTCAATCATTGTTCCGACTACTATAATATCAGCACCAGCATTAGCTATGTGTTTAGCAATTTCAGAGTCTCGAATGCCTCCACCTACAATTAATATACCCTCATAATATTTACGCACTGATTTGACCATTTCTGGAGATATATGTTGGTTAGCACCTGAACCTGCCTCCAAATACAAGAATCGCATTCCAAGGTATTGTGCTGCGAGTGAATACATTATTGCCAAGTTAGGTTTATGAAAAGGAATACCCTTTGCTTGACCTACAAACCATGCAGTTGTTCCTTCACCAATTATCAGGTATCCAGTAGGCAATGCTTCTAATTTGGATTTCTTTACCCCAATGGCTGCTAATGCTTGAGCCCCGGTGATAAAATAGGGATTTTCAGAATTAAGTAATGACATAAATAGTATAGCATCAGCATTTGGTGAAACTCCAGTGACATTTCCAGGAAATAATATCACAGGGATAGTGATACTTTTTTTTATTTGTGATATTATTTTTGATAATTCAATTTGGTCGATTATAGATGAACCACCAATTAAAATTGCTGATGCACCTAATTGTTCGACTTTTTTCGCTATTGAAATGACATCTTTTGGATTCTCTGAATCTATTAATGGAAAACATAAAGTACGATATCGTTTTATCTCATTTAAAATATAAGTTTCTATAGTATTCAATTACTGTGGAACCATATTAAAGTATATTAACTCCTAAAAAATATTTTTGGTTTTGATTTTATATATCCAGATCTTTTAGGATATAACTTAAATATTCTAGTAAAATTAAGGATAAATAAAATTTTGACTCCAAATTTCTTATTAATTAGTTTAATCTTTTTATAAGAATCTTTGACTATACAAATATGTATAGTACTGATAGAAAAGGTGGTTTAGAATTTAATGATCTTTTGAATCGCCTTATTGAAAAAAATTTATTTACAAAGAAGCAAATATCAATAATTTATAATAAAGTCAATCCTCATACTTCTAATGTTTCTAATAATCAATTGAGTGCTGGTGCTTATTATAGACAAGTTAAACAATGTAGAAAAAAATATGATAGATTCATTTATACAGTACTTTTGTTTCGATTATTAAATTTAATAGATAATACGTCAATACAAACCCTCGAATCAATAGTTAATCAGCTAGAAAAAATATCACGACATGACATTCATCACAAGTCACCTGAAATTGTTTCAAATGACATCATTATTGTGATAGAGGAAATACTCAGAAAGATTAATAAAATCTAATATGAAATCATTAGTAATCGATAAAAATAAATATATTGTGATATATGTGATATCATTTGAATATAGGTTTAGATATATTTTCCTTTATGCTCATAGGAGCCTTTTTTATAATTGGATTTATAATTTCCTATATTCTAAAAATCCAGAAAATAATAGGCACGAAGACAGTACCAATACAACAAGATAATAATTTAGAAATTATTGAGCTATTAGAGAATAAAAAACAATTACAGATTGATAATATTACACTTAAACTTAATGATATCCAAATAAAATTGGATTTATTAGAAGCCAAATTGTCATCTCAATCAGAAAACCGGCCTCACTATGGAAATAGTAGTAACATCAATGAAAATATCACAAACAATCATAATCATGATAATACATCACAACATAATGAATTTAATGACATCACGCATGAATCTTTATCTAAAATATCACCTCCTGAAAAAACAAAAACTAAATTCTTACTCTCAAATGACAAACATACCACTACTGAACACTATATATTAAATCTAATTTTAGAAGATTCACTAACTTCTAATGAAATAAAAAAAGCCATTGGTAAAACACGAGAACATACTTCACGACTTATGAAAAAACTCTTTGAACTTAAATTGGTAGATAGAGATACAACTACAAAACCATTTAAATATAAATTAACAGAACAAGGAAAAAAGTACGTTGGAGAACAAGTTCAAAATAAAGAATTAACGAAGACAATTCTTTAAATTCATCTTCTACGACTCTTTAATAGATTGACCAGATAAAATAATAATTGTTTACATTAACATTAACATTAACAATACCAAAAACATTAATGTTAACATTTTGATACGCATAAATGACATAGTTTGTTAATAAAAAAAAGTTGTAATACAATGAATAATTATCTGCAGTAGAAATAAAGGGGTTAAATAATGCTTATTAACAAACTTAACATAATTCTAACTCTGCAGTAGAAATAAAGGGGTTAAATCATCCCTGCTTTCGAAATTACATGTTATGCTTATCATTGTTATTATTTTGTTGTTAGTTGGTTAACAACACTGTCTCCCCCTTCGTTTCTTTTGCACCGATAATAAAGAAAATGAGTTTAATATTAGTTTAATAATATTATTAAAATAGTTTATAATATTTGATTTAGCACTTTAAATTATTATGTTAATAACATGTTAAGTTATAATAACATGTTAATATAAATTTGAAATACAATGGAAAGTAAGGGGTAAGGGGGTAATTTTATAAGGTGAGTTATATTGAGCGATGATATTTTAGATAATATATTTGAAAATGCAGTAAAAGGAAATTCGTTAATCAAAAATAGGAAAATCTTAACTATAGACTATATTCCACAGAAATTACAATTTCGTGATGAAGAAACAACTACAATAGCTCAAACTTTAGCTGTATCTTTAAAAGGGGCAAGACCATCAAATTTATTGCTATTCGGTAAACCTGGAACAGGAAAAACTGCAGTAGTTAAAAATGTAATTAATAAGTTTAAAGAAAAGTCAACAGACCTTGGGGTCGAAGTTATAGTCGTTTTTATTAATACTAAAATAGCTAATACAGCTTATAAAGTTCTTTATGAAATCGCTGAAGAAATGAATATAAATAAAATAGATAAAAAAAATCAAGTTTATTTTACCGGGTTATCGCTTGGGGAAGCAACAAATAGAATTCTTGATTTCATTAAAAAAAGACAATTACATGTCATTTTTGTTATGGATGAAATCGATTCACTTGTTGAGAAAAATGGTGACGATATACTTTATAACTTTACTCGAGCAAATGAACAATTTCAAGAAGTTGGTTTTATCAGTATCATTGGAATATCAAATAGCTTAACATTTAAGGATAAATTGGATCCTAGGGTGAGAAGTAGCTTAAGTGAAGAAGAGATTGTATTTAATCCATATAAAATCCATCAATTACAAAAAATATTATCTGAACGAGTTAAGTTAGCCTTTCATGATGGTGTTGTCACAGAAGGAACAATAAATTTATGTGCAGCAATTGCAGGAAAAGATAACGGTGACGCTAGAAAAGCAATTGATTTGCTTCGCGTAGCAGCTGAAATAGCTGAAATAGATAAGGATACTAAAGTATACGAAAAATATATTCGTCTAGCACAACATAAAATAGAAAAAGATACCAATTTTGAAATAATTAAAAATTCTACTACTCATACTAAAATTGTTTTACTGGCAATAGCTAAATCAAAAAATGGAAATACTGGAGAAGTTTATGAAATTTATTCCTCATTATGTAAACATATAGATAGTGAATCACTTACACAACGTAGAATCACTCAAATTATAAATGAACTTGATCAACTCGGTTTAATTTCGACTAATATTGTTAACCAAGGTAGATATGGTCGCTCTCAAAAAATCAAGATTACTATTCCAATTTCTACACTTAAAGAAGCCTTATTCGATGATCATCTACTATCTACAATAACAACAACTATTGACTAAAATCAATTTGAAATGGACGTAATGTGGAAAGATTAACAGCTATTGCTATTCCTGAAGTAGGTATTATTCCCATAGTTTGTTGAAATGGAGTTTGATCTTGCCATGCTCCAGAATTTACAATCAAGGTTCCACGATAATTTTGTACATCCATTACATGTACGTGTCCAGAATGAAATATGTCTGGTATTTCAGTAATTACCATCATATCATCCTTTTCTGGAGCGATTGGTGTCCTTTGACCATATATTGGAGATAAATGTCTTGCTTTTAGTAATGTTTTCATTGCTTCAGCAGGATTAGAGTAACTTAATCCTGGTATTGTAGCAATAATATCATCAAGTCCTTGACCATGATACATGAGAATTTTAACCCCATTTAACTCAATATAGCTAGGATTACCTAACATAGTAAAATTTTTCCAACTGTATAATATTCCTGCATCCTTTTTAGGTATGGCAGGTTGAGGTAAAGCTCTTCTTCCAAGATCATGATTTCCTGGAATAACAAATACCTGAATCTTTTTTGGAATCTGTTCTAATAGACTAGTTAAATGAGACATTTGTTGATATATAGTACTATCATATAGTTCTTTTTCTTGATTTGGAAATATTCCAACTCCATCAATTAAATCTCCTCCTATACAGAGAAAGTTAATTTTTGAAACAATTTCATTATCAGACGAATTTAACCAATTTAAGAATTTTAAAAATTCTTGTTCTTTAAAATATTTACTACCTATATGCAAATCAGAAATTAGAACCACATATCCGTCTGATTTTCCCTTATTAGGTATATGATCAGGAATATCAGGAGAAATAACATTTTTAATAACATGATTTATTCCTTTATTTTCAATTTCTAGCATTACCATTTGATCTAATGTTAATTTTGATACAAGTTTTATTGTCTCTTCATTTAAAGCAATTGTATTTATTATTCCTGTTAAATCATCTATAGCTAATTCAATATTATTTTTTTTAGATCGTTTAGACATTACCAGACCAGCAATTATTGAAGTGTTTCCATTTACCGAAAGATTATTTTCTAAATAGTTATTATTTTTTTCTTGTTTAATTTTCCTTTTTATGGAAGATATTTTATTGATACGTTTACTTTCTGGTCTTGTAGATAAAATTTTTAAAGACTGATGAAATCTACTTTTAAATAAAGAAATATAGCCAGCAATTCCTTCCTCTGGGTCGATATAATCGGCAGAATCGTAAATAATTTTAAATGATTCTCTGCTGAAATTTTGTTTATTAATTGTAATTTCTGGCGTTGACGTTGATATAATTTCGAATTCTTGAGTTTCATTTATTGTCGTTTTTATAATATTTTTATCTTGTAACTTTGAATCTGAAATAGTTAAAGTATCAAATTCATTAGAAATATTTATTGTACAAAAATTTCGAATATCTTCTATAAGAATAATATTAGTATCATTTTGGTTTTTCTTAAATCTAACAACTTTCTGAATTATTTCCATTATATTTGAATCAAGATTTTTTAAAATTTTAAATGCTTCAGGATGTATTTGATATCCGTGTGCAGTAATATAAGACAATGCATTTGATATTTCTTTGTGAAAGGACAACTACAAACTATTACGATAGAACCATCTTATTTAATTACATTGCTATTATAAGTTCAATACAAAAATATTATAAAGTTAAATAATATAATATAAAAATTGAAGAAACGTCTTTATTATTTAGCTGTTGGTATGTTAGTTTTTCTTATTTCTTATAGTATTGGTGCTAAAATAAATATTGAAAAGGAACAATCGTCATTAATAAAAGAACAATTTGAAACAAAAATTCAAGGAATAGATGAAATTGGTATTTTCCAGAATAATGTTCTAATTGCCTTATCTATGTTTATTCCAGGTGTTGGTGTAGGAATTGGAATATTTTCTGGTGTTGGTACAGGATTAGTTTTTAATGCAATGGCTTTAGAAAATACAACATTGCAAAATATTTCTCCATTAGCAATTCTTATTACTCCATTTGGTATAATGGAAATCTTTTCTTATGGTCTAGCAATATCAAGAAGTGGGATGCTTATCTATGATCTTTTTAAGAAAAAATCTTGGAAATTACTGCTTAAACCCACTATAATAGAAATAGTAATAGTAGTATCAATTTTAATAGTTGCAGCATTCATTGAATGGAATATTATAAAACAATTTATGGAAATTTCTAACTAATTAATTATTATTATATAAATATAATCAAAGTAATATGATAAACGATGTAATGATATCAATAGAGTTGATTTAAAAATATGGTTAATATCAGATGAAGCATATACAAAATTTACAATATATCCCCGGCAGCTATTATAGAATTTTTTATATTCATCCTGTAGGATATGAACAATGATTACATTACAAAAAAAAATTTGATATGAATATTATACTAAAAGAAATTATGATTTAGATTATTATAATATATTTACTTTTCAGATAATTATAAATTCAAAATAAAATTAATATAATATAAATAGATTGTTAGGAGTAAAAATTCATTATAAACCAAAATTTGATAAAAAGCCAATTCTTATAGCAGCATTACCAGATATGGGAAATGTAGCAGGATTATGCTTAAATTTCTTAATAAATAAAATAGATACGAAAATTTTCGCTGAAATATATTCATTTTGGCCACCATTTGTAACATATAAAAAAGGAATCATAAAATATTTGCAATCAAGCTATAAGTTTTATGAAAATTCACAATATAATATAATACTTTTTACTGGGGATTTTAATCCTACAGATCCAAGAAGATTATATGAATTATGTTACGAAGTTTTAAAAATTGCCGAAATGTTTAACGTCAAACTTTTATATTCTCTTGGTGCCTCTCTAAAACCAATTAATACAATAGAAAAATTAGTCTACGCTGGAGTAAATAAACCTGAAATGGTCAATGTTTTAAATGAATTAAACTTACCGATACTAGAAGATGAAGGACAGATAACAGGTTTTAATGGACTAATTTTAGGAATAGCTCAAGAATTTAATTTAGATGGAATCTGTCTTTTAGGAGAAATTGATAATCCAAATGTTATTCAACCTAAAACTTCTCAAGAAATTCTAAAAGTTTTATTAAAAATTATTAATTTTCCATCAATTGATTTATCGGAATTGGAGGAAGAAGAAAAACGAAAGAAGTTTATGGAGAAACAAATGAATTATTTCAATAAAGCAGTAAATCAAAGTGAACTACCAGGAATAACATAAATATAAACATAAACATTTCTACAAATAAAATTAAAGTAAGTTAAAATTCAAATATGTTTCCTTTTTATATTGATCAATAACCATTACCGAGAGATCACTAAATGTCTTATTTTCTAAATCGATCATTTTTCCTCTAAAAATATTTTCTTTTTCCTTGTCAGTCAAGTATTCAAAAATCCAGACATCGATTTCTTTAGTATTGACTCCATTATTTTTCAAAAATAATGCAATCTCAGAAGGCATAAAATTTTTTGATAAATCATTTGGCCAAGGACGTGGTAATAAAATAACGCTCTTCCTATCTAATACTGATTTGATCAATTCTATCTTTTTTTGTTGAATATCCCCAGTTACATGAAATGTAACTACAAAGGCCTTATCTAGTGGAACCCTTGATTTTGAAGATGCAACTTGAATAGAACTGATTCCTGGAATAATTTCGACATTTTCATTTCCAAAAATCTCTAATAAACGATCAACAACCTCTGATTCAGAAAAACTAACGTCCCCTGTAAATGGAACAGTACAATATTCATTATCCTGCATATTGCCATAAACGTATTGATATGCTGATTCCTGGTTTTTCATAGTAATTTCATAAATTTGTTGCTTTCCTTTATCTATAAGATTTTCAATAGTTCTTAGTGTATATCTATAACCTATGATATATTTTGATATAAGGATTTTTTCTTTAGCAATTTGAGTAATATAATCGGGATCTCCAGGTCCTACGCCAATAACAAACAATTTCTTGGGCATTTGAAATTGTATTACAATTTATAATAGATAATAATATCTTTTTTATAAAATAATAACATCTATTTTAAAATTAAATTAATTAATTTGGTCGAAAAGAAACTATCTGACTAAATGATATAACTATTTTGACATGCTTACCATTATATAGAATAATTTACGAATTTACATGAGCGAACTTAAGCTCGAATTTGTAGGTAAACAAGTTAAAGATATGTATGGCACATTAATGGGAAAAGTTGTAGGAGTTATTACTGATACTGACGGTTCAATTGAATCTGTTAGTGTAGATTGTGGTGATTCTGGTTTAAAACAATTATCTTATGAACAACTATTGGTTCAAGGTGATTATGTAATCTTTATTCCTAAATGGAGATTAGATGCGCAAAAATTATTTAGACAAAAAAATTTAACGCTCAAAAGAATTAAAGCCCTTCAACATTTAGTTGAAGAGGATGATACTATGAAAGAAGATGCAGAAATTGTATATGTTAAATATGAAAGGAAACTAGACGAATTAGAGGAAAAAGAAAAATCTATTAATGAAAAATTAAAAGAGAGACTTGATGAGCTAAATGAATCAACAAAAAATATTAAATCAATTTTATTTGATGCCAAGTTACAATACAAAAGCCATGAAATATCAGAAGAAACATATCTACAAGTTACAAAATATACTAAAGAATTAATGGATCATATTAATTTAGAAAAGGAAGAAATCAATAATATAAAAAGTAGACTTGAAGAACAAAACCTAGAAAACACATTACCTTTGCCACATTCAATTCAACCAGAGGAAAAAGATAATGAAAAAGAAAACACAAAATTATCTACTACCAATACAAAGCCCGTTAGTCCTACTATAACTAATACTCCCAATACATCATCATCAACAACTGTGACTGCATCAAATACAAATAATTCTAATTCTTCAAATACAAATACATCATTACCTGTATCCTCTACATCAAATGATAATACACAAACTAAACTTACCTATGCTGGTGAAACTGATAAATATAAACAACATGCATCATCTACTACTACTACTACTACTAATAATAATAATAATAATAATAATAATAATACTAATAGTGATGCAGATCATTCCAATAAAGATAAGATAGAAAAAAGTGATACAGATAACGAATCCAATTGGCTAGATCAAGTTATAAATAACTAATTTTTATATATTTATTTTTAGATTCTAAAATTTAATTATTAAATTTAATTATTATTATCTAAGATTTTAGTAAAATATTAGAAGTTAAAGAAAGAAATAATAATAAAAAGTAAAAAAAAGTTAGTAAAAAAAGTTAGTGGTGAATTTATATTTCATTATTAGAATTTTGCTGGGGTTTGTAATAATTCTCCAATTTCACTATGCATTTTAAGAAAGTTTAATCCTTTTTCTGTGGTTTTATAGGTCTGAGTTCCATCAAGATATTCTAATAGATTGTTCTCAATCAAAACAGAAAGATATTCTCTCAATTGTGCATAACTTAGAAAAGCTTTGTACATAATTTTTGTCTTGGTTGCTCCTCCATTGGCTGCCTCTAGTATCATTGCTACTATTTCTGTTCTACTTCTGTATTTCACGATCATCATACACAATATTTGTTTATTTTAATATATTGACAAAATGTAGTATAACATTATTCTATACTAAAACTCAATGTCGCAATTATTAGGCTATATTATTTTTTAATTAACTTGTTAACTAAACTTGTTTATAGATATTATTTAATAGAACATATAAATAGCTTAGTCAAATAACCTTAACTTACATTTATTATAATACAATAATTTAACTAGGGGTACTATTATTATTATATGTCATGTCAATTGATAATGACAGTTCATCATCTGACACATTTTTCACAAGTCCTAATCTGAAAATTATATTAGAGAAAAATAAATTTCAAGCTAAAAGAGCACAATCATTACAAAATATTGAAACATTTTGGGCAGAACAAGCTGAAAATTTAGTATGGAATAGACATTGGAATAAGACTCTGGAGTGGAATCCTCCATTTGCTAAATGGTTTACTGGTGGATTATTAAATGCATCAATAAATTGCTTAGACAAACATATCAACTCTGAAATCAAAAATAAGGCTGCCATAATATGGGAAGGAGAGAATGGAGAAAATATAACAATAACATATTATCAGCTTTATCAAAAAGTTAATCAATTTTCAAATGCATTACAAAATCTTGGTGTAACAAAAGAAGATCGAGTTACAATCTATTTGCCGATGGTCCCCGAACTTCCTATCGCAATTTTAGCTTGTTCAAGAATAGGAGCTATTCACAATGTGGTTTTTTCTGGTTTTAGTTCTACAGCATTGGTGGATCGGATAAATGATGCTCAATCTAAGGTCATAATTACTGCTGATGGGGGATTTAGAAGAGGAAAAATAATTGAATTAAAAAAAATTGTTGATGAAGCTATTATTAATACACCTTCGATACAAAATGTTATAGTTCTTAGAAGAACCGGAAATCACATAGAGATGAAAGATAAAGATATTTGGTGGCATGAGATAATTCAAAATCAATCATATTATTGTGAACCTGAATTAGTAGAAAGTACACATCCTCTGTTTATACTTTATACATCAGGAACAACGGGCAAGCCAAAAGGAGTTGTTCATAGTACTGGGGGTTATTTGACACATATTTATTCTACGGCAAAATGGGTTTTCAATTTTAATCAACAAGACATTTTTTTCTGTACTGCGGATATAGGATGGGTAACAGGTCATAGCTATATAGTTTATGCACCTTTAATGCATGGAGTAACTGAGATACTATATGAAGGAACCCCTGATTATCCACGTCCAGATAGATATTGGGCACTTGTCGAAAAATATGGAATAACTATTTTGTATACTACCCCTACAGCTCTTAGAATGTATATGAGATATGGTAACGAAATCCCAAACTCATTTAATTTATCAACTCTTCGATTATTAGGAACAGTAGGAGAATCAACTAATCCAGAAGTATGGATGTGGTATTTTACAACAATTGGTAAGGAAAAATGTCCTATAGTGGATACATGGTGGCAAACAGAAACAGGTGGAATAATGCTTAGTCATTGTACAGGAATAGATATTATGCCAATGAAACCAGGTGCGGCAATGTTTCCTGTACCGGGTGTAGATCTGGCCGTTGTAAATGAAGAAGGAAAAACTTTACCACAAAATCAAAAAGGTTATTTAGTTATTAGAAAACCATGGCCAGGTATGTTAATGACTTTATGGAAGAATGATGATAAATATAAAAACAAATATTGGAAAAAGAATGACTATTTTGCTGAAGATTATGCCATTATAGATGATGACCATTATTTTTGGCTTTTAGGTCGGTCAGATGATGTTATTAAAGTTTCTGGTCATAGATTAGGTACATTTGAATTAGAAAGTACATTTATATCACATTTATCGGTAGCCGAGGCAGCGGTCACTACTAGACCTGATAATACAAAAGGTGAATCGATTATAGCATTCTTAGTTTTGAAAAATGATGTTGCTGATTCAGAGCAATTACGCAAAGAATTAATTGATCATATAAGAAAAAATATTGGAGCTATCGCTGCTCCAAGCGAGATATATTTTGTTAATAAGCTACCAAAAACAAGAAGCGGCAAAATAATGCGAAGATTATTAAAATCTATAGTTAGCGATTTAACTATAGGAGATACTGCAACTCTTGAAGATGATACGTCCATTAAAGAAATTCAAAAAATCTATAACGATTTAAATGATATAATAAAAAAAAATAAGTAGATTGTTAAATTTTAATCAATTATTTTATTAAAAGTAAAAGTAAAATTCAAATCACAGATTTCATTTATTACTTAAGTTGGTTCGCAAGATGGCTGTCTTAATTCCAGCTGCTCTTGTCACTTTTTTTATTGG
>DASUCH010000122.1:0-2345 GCA_035762785.1 Nitrososphaeraceae archaeon
AATGTATTTATTAGAATAGATATGATATCAAAAAATGAGAGTATTATCAATATAGAGTATTATTCTAAATGTTATTATTGAAAATTTTTACATATACAAATTTAAAAGGTATTATAAACTGAAAGTCTGTGAATTACAATACCTATTGAAATGAATATAGAGTCCTCCATTCAAGTATCTATAATTTATATATACTTTGCAGATAATGATAATTATCAATATCTCCATGGCATCCACTTGTGATATAACAAATATTCCATCGAATGAGCATATAATGTTCCTATACAGCAGCGATGATGAGCGTAATAATACAGCTGTAGACTACATTAATAGGGGATTAAAGAGTGGATACCAGTGCATTTATGCATCTATCAACGCATATGATAGTAAAAGTAGCTCTAATATCTCAAATTTATCTTCAAATATAGACAATTATAAAGAGAATATTGAAAGAGATGAATTGCGTATCGTTGATTTTAAACCTTATTACGAGTCAGCACTTAATGTAGAGTTAAGTCCTTTTAAAAAGTTAAAGAAAGAATTGGAAGAAATCCTGAATCATCGTAAGTCTGAAGGCAAAAAAGATGCAATACTAGTATTTGCAGATGCAGCATGTTTTTTATCACATAATAAACATTTTGATGAATGTGAAATATTAGAATGGTGGTGGCATGAAACTACTACGGAATGGAGGCAAAATAATCAAAATATTACTGTAGTATGTCCTCATCCTGGACTAGTCATTAACAATCCTTTATTGCCTGATACCAAAGGCCGTCTTAAAGGAACGCATACAATAACGATTGATTTAAGCCAATCCACAAAAGAAAACCAAAAGAAAAAACCAAAACGAATTCTAATAGCCGAACCGGAACCAGATATTCGGGTTCTTTATTCTCTTTTTACAAATCGGTATGGTTTTTCCATATCAGATGTTAGTATAGTAGAAAGTGGATACAAATGTTTAGAAATTTTACTTTCCGATACAGCAGAAGACAACAACAACAACAACAATAACGAGTATGATATAATTATAGTAGATACCCATCTTCCTGACATTTCAGGTTTGGAAGTTGCCAGAAAGATTCGTGATAGATTACCACATAAAAGAATAATATTAACTACAACCAATTCATTAGATAATATAAGCAGTATGATAGATTCAATTGGTATAAAAAACCAAGATGTGCTTTTTAAGCCTTTTTTGTTTTCTGACTTATTTTCTTTTTTAAAAGAACCAGGAATATCATACAACTAGGATTATGGTTTAATATCCTGGTTGATTATTTTTCTAATTAACATCTACATAAAAAATGTTGTTATATTATAGACGAACTCCGGAAGCATACCAATTTCCGTGGGGTGCTTCATGAAATACTATAATTACCTCTTCTTTCTTTATGTTTAATATCTTTGCTACATCTTCAGTCATTGCTTCTGCAAGTCTATCTTTTTCTCTCTGTGTTCTACCACTATACATTGATACTGTTACAATTGGCATTGTGTAATGAGATAAATACAAAAGAGAAATAATTAAGAATATCGTTAACTATGAACTTAAATCAATCAGCAGAAAAGTATCAATATTATTTTGGTAAAGTAATGAATCTTGATAGAAAGCATCTTATCAATTCATGATATAATATGTTTTTCCATTGTGTATTATGATTTTATTATTATTATTCTATTATTGATATCTCTTATTCCACTTTAATGGTTGATGCAATCTTCTTTAGCCTTTGTGTATATTTTAGAGCATGATTATAAATTATAATTGAATATTTAGGATGAAGTTCATTTATTTTATCATAGCATTCTATCTCTCCTTTACATTTTAGTTCATATGGAATGCTATTCCATAAACTATCATTATCATACATACACTTAATTAATTATGATTGCTTAATGTAGTAGTAATAAGCCATGTATAGAGGTAGTATTTGTTGTTGATTATTTAGAACTATATACTGAATTAATACTGTAGAATAGTATATTGAATTGTACTAACACACCTATATTTGAAGCTTCCTTTACTTCACTTTATTATCAATCTTCTTTGTCTTCTCTAGTTGTTGTTCTTGTAATTCTGAATATATTACCTCAAATTAAACAAATAAATGAATGGATGGATTGTAAATTATCAAACATGACTATTCAATAGTCATTAATACATACGTTTTTATACCTTAGTATGTACATATATACATGTCAGCAAAAGAAAATATACAAGTACAGGAAAATATAGCTGTAAATGAACAAAGAAATACAACTAAATTTAACAAAGACAACAATAATTTCAATGAAAGAACAAATAACACCTTAAATCAACAACAAGATGCAATAAA
>DASUCH010000123.1:0-16308 GCA_035762785.1 Nitrososphaeraceae archaeon
GCCAATTTTTTAACAAATAATAGCATTGTAGAATATGTATTAGCACAACCTCCACCTGCAAACACTTCAATAACAATAATAAATAATATTTCAGAAGAACAAAATAAATCTAAAATAATAAAAGCCTTTGGACATTTTGCGAACAACCAAATAGAAGATGGTGGAATTGTAACATGGATTCAGGGAGGATTCTGGGAATTAAAAATAAATGATAAGGTTAAAAGTAATGTTACCAATAATAATAACAGTCAAATAAATAATAACACCAGTAGTAATGCAAATTTTATTGCTAATTTTACCATGATAAAACCAGATGGTAGTCTTTCCCATAAACATAATATTCAGAATTTTATTTCAGATATGGAAATACTTACTGAAAAAGATATAGTTGTAATGGGAACAGCAGATATTTATTCTGATGATAAGAATAACGAATACAAGAATGTTCCTTTAACTATACATTTAATGGGTAATAAAGTTTTAGGACTTACTATAGATGTTGATAAAACGAAAGGACATTTTTCTAGCACAAATGAAATGTTTGGGACATTAATCAGTGGAATAGGATTCGATACATCTGCTGCAGATAATTCCATTAATAAATCAATGTTGCATCATGATACTGGAACCAATGATTCTAATGAAAAAGAATCTATGACTATGACTATGATGCAACATTGAAATCTTAGTATTTTAATTACTTTAAAAAACAAAAGTTAATACAATTACCAAAAATAAATTAAAGAATATAGGCAATTATAAATTCGATCTATAGATTTCTACTTTCTCCTCGTAAGTGCTTTTAATATAAACAAGTATATTGGATAACTAATGTGGACACATTGCAGCACCAATGAATACTAAGCTAACTCTGCTCAGCTACATGAATGTGACACTAAAACATAAAAGTTCAAAATATGGATATTATTAAGGTAATTTGAAGCAAAGTCAACTAAATTAAATTTCTATTTTAGATACCTTCATATTTTTTTTTTATTGATTCTATTCTTCCCTTATATTTTTCACTATAATCAGTTTTACAAGTAGTGCAACAAAAAAACCGTTCCAAGTCTGCAAATTTTAAAACTCTAGGTTTGCCAAGAACTGGTCCATGACAATAATCACATATAATTTCTATTGCAAGCCCATTTGTAATTTTTTCTTCTATTTTGTATACGTCTTCCAATATGTTCTTATAGTCATTTTTATCAAAGTTCCATTTTTCTCTCGCATTATCTTTTTTAGAATTTTGTATTTGAATGATATGTTCTGTATTATTCACTTTGTTAAGGTCAAAGACTGGCAGAACTGCTTTAATAAAACCTATATTTACTAGTCTTTCAAATCTTGCCTTAACCGTGGGTGTAGTAATTCCTGTTTCCCTTGATATTTGCCTAAATGATTTTCTTCCATCGTTTGAAAGTGATTTTATAATTGCTAGATCTTTGTTATCTAAATGTAAAGGCATAAAGTATAACGGTAAATAGGTCTCAGTTGTTATATATCCTTTACATATGTAAAGTCCTATTTTTTTTCTAGGTGTTCATGTATATGTTAATAGATAAAAAATTTTAGATACAACTATATCACTCAAAAAAGTAATGGTATAGAAAACTAAGTAAAATGGAAAACTAAGTAAAATGTTAGTTTCTTCTGATGGTACAGAAATCTTTGATAATACACTTGAAATGCCAAACTCTGCAGTACAATTTAGATTATAAAAATAATAATTTTTTTTTTGTTTAATTCATATAAAGAGATTGTATATTCCTACTAATTTTTTTATAGAAAATCTGAAATCTTTGTTTAACATATACAATATTATGGCATTAATTCAAGACTATGACAAGTTATGTTTTTACATACTTACAGTTTTAATGTCAACTGTGATATTTGCATTAGTATTGACATTAATTTTTGCCCCCTATAACAGTTATCACATTGGAACTACAAATAGTTTAAGTTTACCGTTGTTAGATAACCAAAACAGAATAATAACTTAATATTCATTCATACTTTTCTTGGAAAAGTATGTTACTAATTATTATGATTATCAAAAAGAAAAAGATAATGTAGACATGTATGAGGTATGACCTCGAACTATATAAAAAAAAGTAATTTATTGTTTATTTTATTTTTAGATTTATTGATTAATTAATCTAATACTCTAGCAATATGCGTTCTCATACAGATATTAAACAAGTTATAGAACATTTTGCAGCATACTATTGAATAAAATATTTAGTTAATAAAAATATCTAATCATTAAATATTATTAAAAATAAATAGTGTCACAGAATCCTGTCTGTACAACCATAGCTCCTGCTCTACGTATTTGCTCCATCATCATTCGTGAAGTAGTAGTAGGCTATGGTTTTACTCTTATCAATAAAAACAACTTATTTCTACTTATTAAATACATTAATATCAGTTAATATAAACAATCTTATAATAAGCAAATTATTTAAAAGATTCGTATAAACAAAATACTAAAACCATAGCATACTCTTAATATTATTATTGATAGCGTTCATTAGCAGTACGGATATAGTTATAGCTTTTAAAATATTCTTTCGTTACTATTATTTATTACGAATAATCCTTATTATATAGTTACAATTATAATAATTGTAATGAAAAAATTAGAGAATAATTTCATTTTCTTTATATCTCTTTTATTCACTATAACATTATCTACTAATGCTACCTTACCTGGAATGGCACAATTAGAAAATGTTTCTAATATCACAAATAATACATCTGAACAATCAGAAGAAACGTATCAGACAGAAAAACCATTTTTCTTCTTATTCAATACAGAACTTCCGGCATTCAATGTAACAGAGTTTCCACCAGATGATTTCTCCCTCAAGACATTAGAGGTTAATCAGAATGACAATGTTACTGTATACTTTTACAATATGGAAGCCCCAACAGGAGATAGACATTCTTTTACAATAAATGCACCGTATGATATAAACCTGGATTTGAGACAAGGTAATAATGGCTCAGCCTCATTTGTTGCAAAAGATCCTGGAATATTTAGGTATTATTGTGAATATCATGAACCTACGATGAGTGGACAACTTGTTGTAATGCCTAAAGAATAAAGATTTTTTTTCATTTCTTCTAAATTTTAGTTACATACTAATGAGGATTTATCGTTTCGTTATTAAGAAATTTAATCAATCTATATTTTAATCAATATCATAATATTTTTTTTACAATTCGGTTATATCCTTTTCATATAGAATGATTTTTGTTCATCGGTATTTCCTTTAACCCTGAATTCTATCAAATAATTATATTGATATTTTCAAAAATTATCTTTAGAAAATCTTTACAAATTTGTCTGTGTTTAATCGAAAAAAGTTTTTACAATCTTATTTTCTCTCAATTAAATACTATAATTTTACATAGTATTTGATACCATTCTATATTATGCTTAAATCTTTACATATATTATTAGGAAAAAAGGATATTATTTACTTGTAAAAAATTGTTATAATTTTATCATTTACTATCCTCTGGTTTTGTCTTGTCTTCTACAATTTTATATTTTGACAATGCTTTGTAAGCAACAAAGACAACTAACGCAATTATAAGAAAATCAATAATGTTTGAAATAAAAGCTCCATATTTAAATTCAGAAATTGAACCATAAGCACCAGTAACTTTTGCAGATAATTGTTCAAGACTTCCTGAAGGTAAGAATAAACCAATCAATGGGTTAATAATATCTTCTACAAGGGCAGTAATTAATTTAGAAGATGCTTGACCTATAACAAATGCTATGGCTAAACCAATAATACCAAATGTCTTGAGAAAATCAAAGAATTGAATAATAAAGGTCCTGGTAGGAAGTTGTTCTTTTGGTGATGATGAGGGTGGTGGTGGTGGTGGTGTATTTTTTTCTGTCAAATTTTAATTTGTTCTAAAATAGTTTGTATGATGAATAAGTATGTTAAAGACTATTAACTTTGTTGTTAAAGATATCCAAGTCATTATAAATACCATCTAAATTATAAGAACTTGTTACAATAATGATGTTGGATCGAATATCTAAAAAGAATCAAATATTCTTTCAAGAATATCGACGATTTGTTTTAAAACATTAATTTGAAAAAATAAAACAAATTACGAATTGATAAAATTTGATTGATTTCTTTCAATATGTAATTAGAGAAGGAAAATAATTTACTTTATAGATCTCTGTATATTTTCTTGTAAATAAACTATTTATGTAAAATAAATCTTAAAAGATTGCCTTCTAAAGAAAAGTAAGTACTTGGCCTTATTCACCTTATAGTGTACAGAATATATTTGCAATAATTATTTAAAGAAAAGAATGTGAATATTATTGATTTATTCCCATGTTTATATAATTCACATGGTTCAGTTATTATAAATTCATTATTCCAAATAATAATTCTTTATCATAATAAATAAAAAGTATTATTCGGATTTTAAGTTAAAAAGAATCTGCAAGTTAGGGTGTATTTTAGTATGAACAATCTTCATTACTTTCATTGGACTGTCCTTGTTTTTAATTGAACTATTTAATTCTATTAGTCCATCTTCAAGTTTTATTAGGTAATTTTGAGTTTCAGTATTATTTTCTGTAATGGATGGTTTTATTTCACTATTGAACTTTTTAAAAGTATGGTCAGCAAAACTCACTGCACTTTCATAACTGGAGAAATTTACAATATTCATCGTGTTATTAGTCACATTCTTGAGTTCATGGTTATTGTCTTCTTTATGCAAAGTATTATTTTCCATCGATTCGTTTTTTTCTGCGTGCATATTTGACATATTTGTTAAATCAATACCTATATTAAATGCAGTACCATAACTTTGAAGAGCAGAGGTTACAAGGTTTGCAAATACTAGAGCTTGAATAGTAGAATTATTCAATTGATCCTGATCAATTCTTACAGATGTAGCCTCTTCTAAAATTTCATTAATACTGTTGACAGTTGGACTAATGAGTGATTTGTCACTAGATGATTGAACTTGGTCTAGTAATTGATGTAATGTACTGTTTAATTCATTTGCAACCCTCTCATTTTTTTCTGATAATTCCTTGTCAGTATGAGAATCGTAATTATTTAAAGCATATTTTGCATGATTGATAGCTGAACTCTGATTATCATTGCCAGTATTATTTGTTACTAGTGATGTTTCGATTTTTATTTTATCTACAAGTGTTAGAAAATGTGCAGTCTCATCGGGAGAGAAATTATGAGCGAATGAGTTTTCAATTGCAAGAGAGCCTACGCCGCCACAAATTATTGCAAAAGATGTAAGTAATATTGTAATTGATATCTTGTTACTATATTTTCTAGAGATCATTTAAATTTTTAACGGTATAAATGTAATAAAAATTTTGGCATCTCTATATAAATTCTGATAGAAATAAATAAAATTATTGTCAATCTTATGATCAGTTTCAAAATATATCTTATAACATCCCTATCTTTTCATTATTAACTATCATTATAATATATAGATAGATTGAAATATATCACAGTCTTATTTATTAAAGCTTAAAGATGACAAATCTTTTATTTTTTAGAAATATTTTTCTTTTTTTCAGCTGTCATAAATTGATTTCAAAGTGTATGTTCTCTTTTTTTGTTCTAAGTTTTTTGATATATAATAACACAGTTTACGGAACTAATGAAATTGAAAAAACTAATGCTAATACTAATGACTTTTTTTTGAATAATTTTTCTCAGTTATCAAAAAATAATGATGAATCATTATTGGTCAATATCCCACCTTCAAATATAACTAATCTCACTCATAATGATCAGGATTCTGTGTACGGCCAAATCGCTGCACTAGAAAATAATGTTTATTTAGTATGGCAAGAATCAATAGGTGAAAAGGTTCCAAAACAAAATTATGATATTTATTTTATGAAGAGTCAAGATAATGGAGAAACTTTTGATAAGCCAATCAATATAAGTAATAACATAGGTTTTTCAGAACATCCTCAGATTGCAGTTTCCAAAAATGGTATATTCGTTGTTTGGGCAGATAATACTAATTCTAATAACACTGAAATTATGTTTTCGAAAAGTTTGGATAATGGTACTACATTTGGAGAAGTAAGAAACCTAAGCAATAACTTAAAAAATTCAAATAATGTAGAAATTTCTGTTAGCAATCAAAATGTATATGTTGTATGGCAAGATAGTGATCCAAAAACAAAGGAAAGTAACATTATCTTCAAGGCAAGTTTAGATAATGGAAACACATTTAATGATGCAATAGAAATATCGAATAAGGTTACTGATTCATATCCAAAAATAAATTCATATGATGATTATGTGTATCTAGTTTGGAATAGTGAAAATACAAAAAGCTCAAATGATGGTAGCTCGGGCTTATTTTTTGTCAAAAGTTCTGACAGAGGAAATCATTTTGACAAAAATGTTCAACTATCCGATACTGATTTTGGAGAGGCACAATTATCAGCAGATGAAAATGAAGTATTAGTAGTTTGGGGAGGGATTCATTCAAAAAATATCCATAACTTGTATTTTGTTAAAAGTAATAATAATGGGAATTCCTTTACTAATCCAGAGATCATTTTCAATAATATTATTGAATCTAACAGTCAAAATTATAACGAGAACCTTGCGAAAACCATCAACAATCCTCGCAATGTAGAATTACCAACTAATGATCTTTCCTTCATAGTTTGGCAGGATAAACTTTCAGAAAATAATGAAGATATATTACTGATGGCTAACAATAAAGCTAAAAATGATTATTCAAAAATATTAAATTTAAGCAATAACAATGGTATCTCTGAATGTCCCTCAATAGCTATTTCGGATAACAATCTCTATATCCTATGGGAAGATATAAACCCTGGAAATCATGAAATATTTTTTTGGAAATTTTTTCTTTGAGAAATAGCTCAATGTTATAGGAATAAAAGCAATAATAAATTTTTTTATCAAAAAGTTATAAATTTCGAATAACTTGTTTTCGTTTCATCCTTTTTCTTTCTGGCATCCTTCAATTAAATAAATGAATAGTTCTAGTCATTACTAACTTAGGCAAATCTTTCTACCAGTTAATATTGTATGTTTTAAATTAAATACAGTCATGATAGTATCACTTAATTATATGTCAATCCTAAAGTATATTTAATAATATTGTATTAAAAAATATAATAAAATAATGTTTTCAAGTTTCCACTGCCATAACAATGTAAACAAGTATTTCCAATTAAAAAAAATTACAAATATGCTATTTTTTTCTTTTTCAATTTTAGGTTTTTTTTTGTTATTTTCTTTCGAGTCGCAACTTGCTCAGTCAGAAGAAATCATAACAATAGTACCAGGATCAAGTGATTCTACTAGATATAGATTTTTTGACATAACTGAATATCCTATTAACCCAGGAGAAGAAATAAAATGGTATAATGCCGATAACATTCTTCACAATATTAAAGTTATGTCTAGCGATGGAAGAACTATACTTTCGGAATCAGACACTATCAAACCTAAAGGATATTTTAATTATGAATTTAAAGAAGAAGGAGAATATCTGTTTGAGTCAGCGAAATATCCATGGATGAAAGGAAAAATTATTGTTACAGATGATATCAATACTATAAAAGAGAGTTTTGAAAATGATATTGATCTCGATATAAGTTGGACACCTTCTACTATTAAATCTGGCGATAAAGCTCTTTTTAAAATAATATTTATAGATAAAAAAAGTAATAAAAATCAAGAACATATAGATTATTCGTTTACTATTAAGGATTCCAACGCTGATAAAGTTTTATATAAAAATTCTTTAACGCACTCTGCCTGGGGAATTGAACCTGCCTCTTATAAATTTGATTTAACTGGCAAGTTTGTCGGAGAAGTCGGTATTCAAGGATTATTATTTCAACCCATCAACCCAGAATATATTGAATTTGAAATAGAATCCACACGATAAGAAATTAAGAAATTTTCCCTTTAAAGTCATTGGAGGTTAAAATATTATATTGAAAAGTTCACCATTATGGAAAGTGAAAATCTTATATTTACCTCATTTGGTTATTCTCCTTTTTTTTATATTTATTTCAGTTTGATTATAAATATAATAAATATCTGGATAATAATTCAATGTAAAATCATACAAAAAGATGTACTATGAGTAAAAGTTGAATTAACACTCTTTCAGTGTTCCATTGATAAACTTTTATTGTTAAGGATTTAAAAAAAAATTATTTTAAATGATACTTGTTTATTTTAGTAAAAATAAGAATAATTTATTTATTATATAGATATAAGATCTATAATGGCAAGTTTAAAAATTTTAGTGTCAATAACAATTTTGATTCTTTTAGCTCCAGTTGGTTTGCTTGGAGAAGGAAACCAGGTATACGGCATAAAATATTGGTGTGATGAAAATGTATTGGTATGTAATGGAGAGGAGACAGATGACGAAATTACTGGAGGTGATAATAACAATATAATTTATGGATGGACTGGAAACGATTATTTGCGTGGAATGGCAGGTGATGATGTTATTTTAGGGGGAGAAGGCGCGGATACAATTATTGGCGATACTTCAAGTGATGTTTTTGATGAAAATGATCATGGAAAGGATGTAGCAATTGGCGGTTCAGGAGATGATATACTAATGGGTTATAATGGAAGTGATGAACTCTATGGTGGAGGAGGTGACGATTGGCTTCGAGATTTTGGTCCAAGAACTTCTAATGAGGTAAATAAATTCTTTGGAGAAGAAGGTAACGATCTGCTTGTTGGTAGTAGGAGCACAGATATCTTTAACTGTGGAGAAGGAATAGATGTAGTTCTAAATTTCAATTCAACTCAAGGAGATAAATCGGAATCCAATTGTGAAATGTTATATAAAGAAAAAATTAATGAAAGTCAAAATAATGAAGAATATCTTGCATTTGCTCCAATTGATAATGGAACCATAAATTTGGGTAAATAATTATAAATTCTTATGTTAACAATTTTTTAGAACATTAAATATAATAACATATTCAAAATTAAATCAAGAAGATAAGAGTTTATATAATAATCACAAAAAATAATATAAAGAATTATTACAATAGTTAAAAAATTTCAAGGTTTTATTCTAACTTAAATTGAACCAGATTAGAATACCAATTTGATATCATCAAATAAATATATATAGTAATAAACTCAAAATGATTATTTTTTTAGGGAATATTTCAAATTCATATATTATCTTATTAGAGTACTTGGTTTTGAATAAGACTTAATTAACTCTCCTAAAATTTACTTACGTAATAAAATATTTCTTGTATTAGGTAGGTTTAGAATAATAATAGAATAGAGACACATAAAAGTTATAATTTTTAAAAAAGTATTAAAGTTAAAATTAACTTATGACTAGTCTAGTAAATTGTTAAATTAAGGAAAATTGGTTGACGTTTTAAAATAATAAAATTTGTAAATTAAGTTGGGTAAATTTATTTCGTAGGACTAGTAAAGGATTTTCAAATATTGAATGGTGTTGGTATAATATCATAAAAAAATTAGTAGGTCAAGCCTTATCAATATGAGCTCTTAGCATCCAAGCCATTTTTTCATGCTTTTCCATCATACCTATTAGAAAATCATTTGTTCCCATATCATGGTATTTATCCTCACATTCATCTGCATCTTTTCGTAATGTTTTAATAATTTTTTCATGGTCTGAAAGTAAATTAGATATCATTGTCATATCATTTGGATAGTCACCAGGTGATTCTTTTATTCTACTATATTCTAAAAATTCTTGCAGGGTGCCTAAAGATTTCCCATTAAGCTGACGTGCTCTTTCTGCTACTTCGTCAATAACCTCATCAAGAATCTCATATTGTTCTTGGAAGAATTCATGTCTTTCATGGAAATCAGGTCCTACCACATTCCAATGATAGTTTCTAGTCTTTGTATAAAGAACATACTCATCACATAATACATTATTTAGAATTTGTATAACTCCATTAAGAGATTCTTCAGCAAGTCCTATATCGATGTCTGTATTGCTTTTTTTTACTAATGTAGATTCCGTTTTTTATTACCTCAATATACTTATGTCATTATAGGATATAAGGATCATGCATAAAGTCTCTTCTGATTATTCCATTTCGGTTAAAATACAAAGAATACTTCAAATTTTCGATAGATTTACATAATATTATTATTTAATATAGTATAAATTAAAAATTTAAATGATGGGTAAAAAAAATGAATTCCGTTAAATGGTAATATTTGTTCCTACTATGTATGCTGTAAATATTATTTATTTATTTAATTTGAAAATAACCTCTTAAGTGCAACTAATTGCAAAAGATTACTTGTGATTTCAACGTATACCTATCAAATATATAAATAGAATGTACAAGTATACATAAATAATGTATATTAATACAGATCATAAAGACCTTGTGAAATTATCGATAGCAATGGTTGTTGGATTTATTTTTGTTTATTGCTCGTCCTTTTTTATCATACCTGTAATCGCGCAAACTAGTCAAAACAACTTAACTTCGGATAATCCATTTCCCAAACTTCATGAAATAGAGATGGCTGCAGTAGAGTTGCCTGATGGCCATACTGCATATAAAATGTTAGAATACAAGATCATTGATAAGGAAAATCAGACAAAAGATATTACATCACGATATAGCACTCTTCCAACAATACCTGGTCCTACACTAATAATGACTGAAGGAGATAAGGCAAGGTTAACGTTAGTTAATGAGATTGGTCGTGGAGCAGTGAGTCTTCACACACATGGCGTTCACTATACGATTACAAGTGATGGATCGTTAAAGATGTCAAATAAAGTTTCAGATCAAGGAGCCACCCCCAATGAGTCATATACATATGTATGGACTGCTGCAGCGGGAACAAAAGGATCATGGCCTTGGCATGATCATACATTTGGTAAAGGTTCTTCTGGAATGAACATAAATGGGGTAGAAACTAATGGTTTGTTTTCTACCGTAATAGTTAATCCTGCCAATGGAAAAGTAAATGCTTTAGTAAACGGAATTCCAAAAGAGGTAAATGTAGAAGATATAAAGAAAGATTTTGTTTTATTTGTTACTGATGATGCATTTTGGGGTGTAGAGATAGACAATTATAATAACAAAAAACACACACCATTATGGGTAAATCCTACACTGGTAGCCTCAAAAAATGATTTGGTAAGATTTCACATTCAATCCGTTGGTACTGACTTTCATCATTTTGTTATTGATGGCTATGAATGGCTGAAACCTGGAACCCTTGAGACAACTAATTTTGAGAACATAGGACCACTTGAAAACCATGTTTTTACTATTAGTGCTAATAATAACACCTCTTATTATGATAAGATGCCTACCCATATACTTTCAGGAATGAAAGGAAAATTTCATGTAATTGAAGAGGATACTACTACTTCTGCTACCACTGCTTCCAGCGTTCCTGGACCAGCACCAAAAATGCCAGATAGTAGTGATAGTAAAGATACTAGTAATAGTACCGGTATTCCTGCAACATCACCAATAATGCAAGATACTAGTGATGCTAATGGAGAGATATCTTTAGTAGGAAGTGAATAAAATGAGAAACAAAAACCAAAGTACAAATAAAAATTTTAATTCAAAATCTTCAACAATACTATCTTCCGTTAAGCCTTGCCTAATTCTCTTTATGATAGTAATAGTGATGACTGGTCCTATTTCTGCAATAAATCTACCCGTTATTGATATAGCCTCTGCACAACAACCACAACAACCAATATCAATAGAGAAAGGGGACAATGAATCTATAACGTTAGAAAATACAAAGAATATAACGAAATATAACAAAAAAGAAGTTTTTCACACTTTAAGTTCTATATCTTCATCAGCTGAAGGTAATGATTTTTCATCATCATCAACCAATGATAAAACTAGCAACAATACTATGCATAAGATTGAAATGGTAGTTATATCTTTACCAACGGGACAACCAGCCTATAAAATGATTAGCCATGTTAAAAGCAATGGCTCTTCCTCCTCAGAAATGACTAGTAGCAACAATAATAATATAGATTTGACTCCTAAATATAGCAAATTAGCTACTATTCCTGGTCCGGCATTAGTTTTTACTGAAGGTGACCATGTGAAGGTCAATATTAAAGACAAAGATGGCAACCTTATAAACAGTGAAGAATTTTTAGCATCTCAACCAGGAACTTTTCTATATATTGATGATAGTAAAAGCGGAGAGAATGGGCTATTTGGAGCAGTAATTGTGAATCCCCAGAATAATCTTACTACAGGACTGATAAAAGGTAAGATCCAAGAATTACCTCTTAACAAGTTAGATAAAGATATTATCATGTTCATGGTGGGTTCTACATTTTGGGGTATGGAAATTGATAATCATAATAATTATAAACAAAACCCATTGTGGACAAACCCCACTCTATCTGGAGTAATAGACCAAAAAATGCGTTTTCATATTTTAGGAGTAGGTCATGCAGGTAATCCAAGTGATCATCAGCATACATTTCATCTTCATGCACATAGATGGATAGACCCAGGAACCAACAATATCATAGATGTAAAAAAGATAATTCCTGGTAAAACCCATCATTTTATAATTGATGTTGGAGAGGGAGTAGGTCCAGGACACTGGCAGTATCATTGTCATGTATTCGCACATATGGAAGCGGGAATGATGGGAGGATTTAATGTGGTATCAGGAGATCCCACTATAAATATACCAAGTGAATCAGGTGCCTCACCTTACAAAAACTTTGCCGCATTTGAACTCACTGATGAACCGGCTAAATGGTTTACCAATCTTGCTGGAGATATAACAAATACAGGAACAGAATCTCTTGCGGTAATTAACAAGACAGGTAGTGTTAATTTCATGATGTCTGATGTAAGTGGAGTACATACAGTTACAAGTTTTATTTATCCCACAGGGGCTATGAATATGCCTTTTGATGAGATAACAGCTTATGCTGGTGGGGGTATAGTCCAACTTGACCATCCCGGCCTTTACGTATTTGGCTGTAAATTACATCCATTTATGTTGGGTGCTGTTATAGCTGATGACCCTACTACTGACGGTCTAGATCTTGGAGATGAAATTACCTTGATAAATGGTGTGACAGTACCAACAAGCAGTGATCTTGCAACAAGACTTTTAAAGGCATTCTTTACGTTTACTGCTACAAACAACTGGCAAGATTATACTTCAGCAGCATCATCATCATCATCTCTACCCAATCCATGGCACCTATCTTATCCTGATGTAGACGTAAGAATAACTAATGGAACAGTCGTAAACTTAAAAGACACTCTAGAAAGCAGATATGGTCAGAACTTGACCTTAGATGAGTTAAAGAATCCAGATATTCCTGGAGTAGGAGAAGTTTGGGTAGATACCCAATTTGAAAAGACAGCAAGTAAGTCAAAACCCGGTACTGCCAGTGCCATCAACGCTTCTGTATGGGAGATAACAAAAAAAGTTGCCCTCCCAGAAATAAATATGAATAATGCTCATAACATGTGGACTGACAAGGATCAAAATTTGATCTATGCAACACAGTGGTTTGATAACAAGACATCCATATTCGATAGAAACACAGGAAAACTTGTCAAAAATATTGAGGTAGGTGATGATCCTTCTCATGTAATGACAAGTACTAAAACAGATGAACTTATGGTAGCATTACATGGAGAGCAAGGAGTGGCTGTACTTAGTCCAAAAGGTGAATCAATAAAAAAAATTATTCCGATGCAATTTGCTGGCCAAGACCCATCTCATCCACATGGACATTGGATGAGTGGAGATGATCGTTATATGGTAACTCCTGATGAATTCACAGGTACTGCAACAATATATGATATGATGGAAGGCAATATTCTTGGAAAAGTCAAGACAGGACATAGTCCCATAGCTATTGGAATGACTCCCGATGGAAGTAAATCATATGTTGCAGATTTGTTTGATAGTACAATAAGCGTAGTAGATACTACCACGGCTACATTAATCAAAACAATAAACCTGCTGGAAAATTATGATCCTATTTCTGGAAACGTTAGTGGACCTTTAGGTTTCCTACCAATACAAACTCCAGTTAGTCCAGATGGACAGTACATGGTCACAGCCAATACAGGAAGTGGCACAATAACAATAATTGATACAGAAACCGATGAATTGGTCAAAGATTTATCATGTAGTGCAGGTTGTCATGGAGTTAACTTTGGCGCAAAGAAGAATGGCGGATATTATGCATATGTCTCTAGTTCATTTTCAAATGACCTAATAATAGTTGATGGAGATCCCAACAACGATGGTGATCCAAGGGACGCAGAAATAGCAGGGCGAATTAGTCTAGTAGGTTCCCCAGAAACTCAGGTAGACGATAAAGTTACTGCATTGCCAGGAACAGGAGGAATGGGTGTATTACCTATACCTATTATTTACAATGGTTGGGTTCAAAATCTTCCAGAGGAATGGAAATCTCTGCTTACTGAAGAACAACAGAACCCAGGTGTACAACAGTAAAGAATAGAAAAAGTAAAGTATGAAAAGAAAAATGAATATAGTAATTAAATCCTATTCCTATATTTTTTAAATGTATTTAATTAGTAATTTATTTCAGTTGACGTATTTTTTTTAGAATATTCACCTTGATAAATCTAAATTAATAACAAATTAAAAAGTTAAAAATATATTTCAAACATTCTTTTTATTATGTTTAGTTTAGCCTCTAGATATTCTATCAATGCAATTGCATTATTCTATTTATCTTCACTTGAGCTATAGAGTAAAGTCATTTTTCCTTTTTGGGTTTTTTCTAACAACAAGCTAATAAATTCTCCCATGTTTTCTACATCTTGGTTATCCGATTTTTGAAATCATTCCATTTATTTTCATATGTTCTTTTTGTATAAATCATATTACTATAAATTAAATGATATCCATGAATAAAAAGATATAACCTTCACAATAGTTACAAATTTTTTATATATTCACTTGAAAGATATCAAATATAAAATATAATATTAAATCTAATTTCAAAACAACCTTGTTGAATATTGGAGTGAGTTCATAAATCAATACTATGTTTACAAATAATAAGAATCATTCTATCTAACACCCAGTTGTAATATCATAATATTCTTGTATTTTTCAGAGCATCTTTTTATCTATTTAAAACAAAGTTTTATTATATTATTTCATGTACTTACGCTTAATTTCTTATTGAATATTAAGATTTATTTCATCCATTCTCTATCTTCTAAATACCCTACAAGTCTTATCATTTCTTCTATTCGAGCTTTTCCTCCTACTTGGCTTCTACACAATTCATAATGCTTTACAAGTTGTATATCCTCTTCCTCCGATAAGCTATGTTTCTCTTGTACCATTTTGAAAAAGAGATCCTCTTTACCAGTATGGTCGAAGACAAATACTGCATATGATTTTAGAAACCTAGCAACAGGTTCTTTACTTTTATTGTTCCATTTCAGTCCTTCATATTTGTCATATCTATCATGATCTATAAGAAAGTCCAATTCACGTCTAAGCATTCTTGCGATTCTTCTTCCAAGCTCATGCTCAATGAGGAATTTTCTTATATCTTCTGAAAAATTATTCTTGTCTTTTGTGACTGGAAAATATGCTTTCTCTTCCTTTCCATGGTGAAATGCATCCACAAACTCTTCAATGACAACAGAAATTATCTGAATATCTTCTATTGGAATATTCTTATTTGTATACAATTCATCTGAGCATTTCTTCGCAATACTTGCAAGTCTTCTTACAATCAAATGTTCTCGCAATAGATTTTCTGTAGAACCCATAGTCTATTACATATGTATCTTATCTCTAATAATATTTAATTAGCAATATCATTTAAGTAGTATTCTTAATCTTCATTCATTAGGATCATTTCACACTTTTATTTTGATATAAAACCATTTGAACTATGGCTATTCACTTCTATTACAGTATAGATTAGTACATCTTATTAAGATGAACGAAAAACCATCACATGTCATAAAAATATATTATAGTCGATCAAAGTAGTTGGAAAATAGGATCCATACAATATCATAAATATAAATGTATGATGTTGCAGAGCATTCTTAATTTATTTATAGAAAAAATAACAAACAATTACAAATTGCAAGAGGAATTCTTTATGGATAGTATATGTAAAAATATTCTTCTATTTTCACCATTAGAAAATTTGTTAGTGTAATAGATAGGTACTGCAAGTTAATTACTGGATTGTGTAAAAAAGATT
>DASUCH010000124.1:0-69637 GCA_035762785.1 Nitrososphaeraceae archaeon
GCAATTCTAGTATGTTAATTTTATATCAAATAAAAACTATCCTATTCCTTTCCGCTTAAGAAAAAATAATCAATTATCAGATCGGTATGATATAATATTATAAAATATTGATTGTGTATCAATTAATAAAACAATATAAATTGAATTTGAATATTTATTTTGAAAATGACTAAATATAGTTCTTTCTTAATAATTAGTACCATAAGAAAAAATTCAAAAAAACAATAAAATGAAAACAACATCTCATTTCTTTGAATGTAGAAGACTACAAGAGAAAAGGAAAAGACTACTAAAGGAAGAAATTTAATTCTTCTATAAATAATCTTAAGTAATTATATAATTTTAAATTATGTATTAATTATTAAATCACATAAAAATATGTAATTAAATTAGATATAACAATTTAAAATTCTTATTAAATAAATCATGTTTTTTACCTTTTAATTATACCAGTTCTTTTAGAATCGATTTGGTTGATTGTTATAATAAATTTACTCTAATCTTTTTCTTAATAGGAATATTTAAGGATTGAGACCTCAACATTAAGTTAAATTAAAGTGTGATGACCACTTCTATTTAACCCTCCCTAATTTAACCTATAGATAATATATTAATGATATTCGTAAATTGTTGATAAAATTTAAATTTGATTTTCTTTACTCCTGGGTAATCGAATTCTTAAAAATTTTGTAACTGAATGGGGTTTTTATACACGTACCTAGAAAAGTAAAAGTTTAAAATCAATAAAATTACCAATAACAATTACTATATTTTTTGCTAATCACTTTTACCAATCACATAATTATAATAGCTCGCTGACCTTAAAAAATTTATAGAAAATAGATTTGCCTTCAATTCCACTTTTTTCGGGATGAAATTGTACACCAAAAATATTTCTTTTCTTATGTTTAAAAACTTCATGTCTAGACTGGGAGGAAGAGCATAAGAGTTCTAGGTGTGAAGATAGTCTAAAGATGGCATATCTATGACTTTGATATGCATAGATTGAACATTTATTCGGTAAAAAAATATTATTATTAATAGATGTAATTTTAATTAATCCATGAATGGTATTTTTCATTTTAATTAATGAACCACCAAAAGATAAATTGATCATCTCTGCACCGTAACAAATTCCTAATAAAGGAATATCATATCTATTACAATATTGAATTATTTTATTATTTTTTATATTTGTCGCTTTATTATAATTTCGCCTTCCTGATAAGATGACTGCTTTATATGATGATAATTCCTCGGTCATAATTTCTGAATATAATTTACATTTAAACGATATTCCTAAATCCCTAATCATACAAATAAGATCGTTTACAAATGGTGATGTGTTATTTACAATTAATAACTCCATACTTCTAAAAGATCAGGTATAAAATTTATACGTTAACGCGAGTAATTCACTACATTGGCTAGTCGTTTAGATATCAAAAAAACAGCAACTGAAACAGGAACTGTCGAAATAGATTTATCCAAAACATATTTTTTTCCTTTAATACTAAATTTTAATGGTATATTTATGGAAATATCAACATTCCTATCGTTTTCAAAAAAACAAGAATCCGTCATCGGATCAAAATTTTCTAGATCATAACATATTGTCTTTGATAGTCCACTTTTACCATTTAAAGATCCTACCATTCTAAAAATTCTATGTATATCAGTCGTAACCTGTGGGTCGATTTTGACTCCTAATTCAAAAGCAATTTTGTCAATTTCACTCTTAAATGAAGAGTAACCTCCAATTTTTTTTATAAATTTACTTAAATGATCACTCGAAACCGGTATCTTCATCCTTTGAACAATTCTTTTTCTCCACCCATATGAAAATCCACTTAATGGAATCTTAATCCTATAACCACTTATATCATTCCTCACTCCTAAACTCTCGGGAGAGAGATTCCTTCCCATTAAATATCCTGCCACATCAGAACGGGATTTAGAATCCAATAACATATAATTCTCTTGGTAGACTAAAACATGAAATCCAGTATTGCCTGAAAAAGATATCTCTAAATTTTGTTCTGATATTCCAAAATCTTTTTTTAAAAATTCTATTAAATTCTTGGTTTCCTTTTTTAATGAAGTTATACATCTAAAACATGGTATTGTATTTTTGAGAATGGTAGTAGTATGACATTCGTAACATTGGTTGATGTAATCTCTAGACACAACATCACAATGAGAACAAATATAAAAAGTATGCTCTTTTTGACATGATAATGATAAATCGTTAAGATCGATGTCAAATATCATATCCGCGCCTTTCCATCCTTTCTCATTAATAGGAAAAGTAGGAAACTGATAATACGCATTTGAGCAATATATATCGGAAGGAACATTTTGAATGATATACGCTTTTAAACTTCCGAGTTTTGAAAATGATAAATGCCTAATCACTTTGCCCTCAAATGTCATAAAACCAAATTCACGACTAGGCATTTGAATGGGAGGGTTAAGGAGCCCAATGTTTTTAAAATAATATTCTTTGAAAAGCGTAGCTAAAAAATCTTTATTTTTTGTATAAATTTCTTTTTTCATTTTCTATTTCTACCAAATTGTATAGGATTAGTAATTCCTTTACAATCGATAGTTGCATAGCAAAGATTTTCATTGACCAGTTTGGAACATGCCGGGACAGAGTATTTTGTTTGACTACCTTTTTTACCTGCTAAATGTTCAACTTGATACCTTGTAATTTTTTCATTAAAATCCGGTGCATTTTGAAATAGTGACACTACTTCATCGATACTCTTACCTAATGATAGCATATAGGTAGCTAACATAAATCTTGCAGAATGAGGTAAGTTTTCATTTTTATTTAGTAATTCCAACGCTTTTTTTATACAAGGAGGAAGATCAGATGTATTTTTTGTATACTTAATAGCTGGAATTAATTTATTTTTAATCAAAGTAGCATGAAATCTAATTTGTTCTGGTATTTTAGTAATATTCATATTTTTAATTTTATTATACATCAATTTGTAAATTTCATATCTTATCAATCTGACTGTTTCATCTACATCTAAGTATACAAAACCATTATCAACAGCTCTATTGATTAATTTCCATTCTGTTTCATTAAATTGGGTAGCTCTATGTAAATAATTAGAAATATTCATTGTAAATAAGTTATTTTTTTTAGTATCTAAATTTACGTCTAACTGAAAAAGTTCTCTGAAAATCCTAGAAATAAGAAGATTTTTTTTCCTTAGATCTTTCTCTTTTAATAGATCAGATATTAAAAACTTCTCTACCCTCATAGCTTCAAATAGTGAAAATTTTTTGATTGCTGAATCTTCATATATATATTTCATCATAATGAGAGCAACGAGGAAAGTTAATAATTCTATATCATATTTTTCAAGATCCATAAAGACCTTTCCCTGTATCAAAGGAAATTCAATCCTTTTAGAAGCTCTTTCAATGATATGCAGAAATTCTGATCGGTTAAAATCATCTAAATCAAAATGACTTTCTCGAACATAGGTTCCAGCCTCCTCTAAAAAAGGATATTTTGCCAGGTCATCTTTGCCTAAAATGATACTCAATACTATTACTATTATTCATTACCAAAATAAAACTACTTCGTAAAGATATTATCGAAGTCTAAACAAAAAAGGGTAGATATCAAAATTGATGATAGGTTTTCATGTATCGATTAGAGGGGCACTAAGTAACTCAATCAAAAATGCAGAAGAGATTAGATGTAGTGCTTTTCAAATATTTACTAGAAATCCCCGTGGTTGGATAGCCAAGCCTTTCGAAAGAAAAGACGTTGAAGAATTTAAAAGTAATTTAGAGAAAAGTTATATCGATAAAAAAAATGTGGTTGTTCATATGCCATATTTACCTAATATTGCCGCACCAGATAGTGAATCATATTATAAATCCAAAAAAGTCCTTTCAGAAGAGATTATTAGGTGTTATTTATTAGGTATTCCTTATCTAATCCTGCACTTAGGCAGCCACCTTGGATTCGGGGAAAAAAACGGGATAAAACAGGTAGTTAATGCATGCAATTTTGCTCTTGACAATTTTAATTCTTTATATAGGCGGCATTTAAATTTAAATATTTTAATTGAAAATAGTGCTGGTCAAAAAAATAGCATCGGTAGGAAATTTGATGAAATTAGAGATATTCTGGATGAACTAAATAACAAAAAATTTGGGGTATGTTTTGATTCTTGCCATGCATTTGCTTCGGGGTACGATCTCAGAACATCTAACAAAGTGATAGAAACAATAGATAATTTTAATGATATCATAAATATTAAAAATTTAAAGGTTTTGCATTTGAACGATTCTAAAGGTAAAATCAATGAGAATATAGATAGACACGAACATATTGGACTAGGTTTAATAGGTAAAGATGGGTTGCTAGAATTTTTAAAGCATAAGTATTTTCAAAATATCCCCATTATAATGGAAACGCCCAATGATAAAACTAGAGGAGATAAAGAAAACATGAAGGTTATTTTAGACTATATTGAAGATGAAAAAATTCAACTGAATTTACCAAGAAAAATATAGAACCTTATCATCATGGATAATATTTATGGTTAGTTACGATAGAATTGTGAAACTCTCTTTAGAAAGAGGATTTTATTTCCCAAGCTCAGAAATTTACTCCAACTCTCCAGCAGGGTTTTGGGAATACGGACCCAATGGCAACAATATTAAAAATAAATTTATTGAATTATGGCGTAGAGAATTGGTAAGACGAGATGATATGGTTGAGATTGATGGAGCACAGATAATGGCTAATAATGTTTTTGTTGCTTCGGGACATATTGACAATTTTTCTGATCCCGTAATTGTTTGTAGTAAATGTAATTCCATTTTACGTGCTGATAAATATATTCTTGAGAAAACAGGAATAAACGTACCGGAAAGAATGTCCAAGAAAGAAATGGATAAAATATTAAATCAATATAATTTAAAATGTCCAAAGTGTGGAGCATTATTTCAAAAGTCTGAACGGTTCAATATGATGTTTAAAGTGGGAATTGGTCCTAATAATGATGAAGCTTATTTGCGACCTGAAACATGTCAATCCATATTTGTAGACTTTAGTAGGATTTTTAAAATAATGAGAGGAAAACTTCCATTTCCCATTGCCCAAGTAGGTAAAAGTTTTAGAAATGAAGTTGCTCCTCGGCAAAGTCTTTTAAGATTAAGAGAGTTTTATCAGGCAGAAATCGAAGTATTTTGTAATCCAACTCAATTAGATGATATATCAAACTTTGACGAGATACAAAATACTACTTTAACGATAATGGAAGGTACTAAAGTTAATAAACTTACAGCCAAAGAAGCGGTAGATACCAAGATTATTCCTAATAAATTAATCGCTTATTATCTATCACTTCTAACTGAATTTTATGAAAAAACAGGGATAGATATGAATCAAACTCGTTTTAGAAAATTATCTGACCAAGAAAAAGCCTTTTATGCAACAATTGCTTTCGATTTTGAGTTAAACACGAATGTAGGCTGGTTAGAACTGGTAGCATGCAATTACAGATCTAATTTTGATTTATCTCAACACTCCAAAATTAGCAAAGAAAAAATGGAAATAATGGATCCTGTAACAAATGAAAAAGTTTTACCTCATGTATTCGAGCTCTCGTTAGGAATAGATCGAAGTATATATTCAATTTTAGAGCATTCATTTAAAGAAGACCATGAAAATAAGAGAGTTGTCTTAAAGTTAAAACCATATCTTGCCCCGGTTTTGGCGGCAATTCTTCCATTAATAAAGAAGCCAGAATTAGAAGAAATCGCAAAGGATATTTACTATAACCTGAAAAAAGATTTTGATATCTATTATGATGGGTCTGGATCTATTGGCAGAAGATATCGAAGATTAGAAGAAATCGGGGTCCCATTTGCAATAACAGTTGATTATGATACACTTACTGATAGCACAGTTACTATCAGAGATAGAGATACCATGGAGCAAAAACGTATAGGAATCAAAGAGCTTAAAAGTTTTTTTGAAAAAAATCGAACGCCATAATAATTTTATCATCGATGAAACCCAAAAAAAGAATAAAAAATAAATCTAGTAATAACTTCGAAAAGGAAGTTTTACCTTCGGAAAAATGGCTAGTATCATTTAATAACCATAATACTACAAGAAGTATAGTTCCAAAACCAATAATTCGTCAATTTTATGCTCAAGAATATTATGAGGCCTATGATATTATAAGAAGCTATGCAGAAAAATTAGATTTGGAAATAATTTGGTTTAGAGAAAAGCGAAATTGTTCACATTTGCTAAGTTCTAAAAAGTTTCCTCAATTAGAATCCATTTGTGTCTATTGTAATAGAATATTTAATGAAGTGGAACCTATTCCATGCCTACAAGAAGATTGTATCTATACATTTTGCTCGAAAAATTGCTTAGCAAATCATATCAGATTAAAACATAAAGGGACAAAATAGAAATGGCATCTTTTACCTGGTATAAAAATTTTAGACTTCAATGAGTTGAGAATCAAATAATTGTTCTAACAGTTGAACTATTTCTTGTTCTACTTGTTGTCGAGGAATTCCTAATTTTTCAGAAAAATAATCTGTAAGCTGATTTATAGTTTTTGTTCCATCACAAGATTCCCAAAATTGAACTATTGCATCATTGACCATAAAACTTCTTTCATCTTTATTCAGTAAAATTAAAGAACCATCTTCTGATTTCATGAGCGAGCCTATTTTTTTTGGGAGGGCTTTCTCATAATCTATCTGAAAACGTAACTTGGGTTTTCCGAATCCTAACGATTCTCTAGCTTTGGGATCCATTTTATCAATACTCCAAGGAGGATCCCAAACAATTTCAACGTTAACTGTACCAATTCCATTGATTTTACTGACATATTTTTTTACATCACTAACCATAGTATTATGTAAAGGACATCCTCGGGTTGTCATTGTCATTTTAATATTAACATCTTTCTCTTCCTTAATTTCTATACCATAAATAAGTCCTAGATCAACGACATTTATAGGAATTTCAGGATCCATACACTTTTTTAACTGAAAGTAAACTTGATCCTTAGTAATTGATTCGTTTGACATTTTATATTAAAACCTAAGCAAAAAGATGATAAAAATGTTATTAATTAATAAGCCTAGTTCTATTATAAGGAGAAAAGTAAAAATTACCTTATTAATTTTTTAATGCTTTTTATGTATGGAGGTGAAACAATTCCTTTCTCTGTGATTATTTTTGTAATTAAATGAGGTGGAGTCATATCAAATGCGGGATTAATAACTCCGATGTTTTTAGGAGCAAGTATTTTTTTTCCTATTCTAATAACTTCATCCTTTGAACGTTCTTCAATAACTATATCGTTGGGATTGTTCTTCAAGTCGAAGGTAGAGGAAGGAGCAACTACATAAAAGGGAATATTATGTGTTTTTGCTAATACTGCTAATTGGTATGTACCAATTTTGTTAAAAACATGTCCGGTACGTAGTATTCTATCTGCTCCTACTATGACATGTTTAACAATCCCTCGAGCCATTATGTGTCCAACAGCAGTATCCGGAATTAGATTTACATCGATATTTTCATGTTTAAGCTCAAAAGCAGTTAATCTAGACCCTTGCATCACTGGTCTGGTTTCAGTTGCAATAACACTAATTTTTTTACCTGATTCCTTGGCAGCTCTTATCACTCCTAATGCAGTTCCATAACCAACTGTGGCTAATGAACCAGCATTACAATGAGTCATGATAGTATCACCATCTGCAAATAAATAAGCACCTTTTATTCCCATTGATCTGTTGGTAGCTATGTCCTCTTTCGCCATTAGAATAGCTTCTTCCAGGATAACTTTTTTTATTAAGGCTATATCTTGGAGATTCGTTATTTTTTGCATGATTCTATCGAGAGCCCATTGAAGATTTACAGCAGTAGGACGTGTTGATCGGATTATTTCGTAAGCCTTAGCTAGTTCTTTAAAAAAAATTTTTAAATTAGTTGTTTTACTATTAATTGCTGCCAAGGCTAATCCAAAGGCAGCCGTAACTCCAATTGCAGGAGCGCCTCTAACAACAAGTTTTTTAATAGCATCCGCAACATCGATATAACTCCTACAGCTCACGTAAGAGAGTTTTGCAGGTAGTTTCGTCTGGTCAATCAAAATAAGTGAATTATTTTTCCATTCAACAGTGAGAAGTCGACTACGTGATTTATTCACTTTATTCAATAGTTTTAGAATCTTATGATATATTATATTTATTGAATTGGAAATTTATTAAATCAGAAACCTAATTTATATTACCTATCATAGCATGACTTATTCCAGTAAGTTTATCTTCCGTAATAATACCTCTTCCATCATATAACACGCTTGTCCCTATATTATTAGTGCTTAGTTTTTTATACTCCTCATGATCAGCCATAATTATAATCAAATCAGCTCCTTTTAGTGCAAGATCAAGATCATTAACTAAAAAGGTATTTTTATATTTAGAGAAAAGACCATCGCTTTTAACAAGAGGATCATGAACTATAATTTCTTTAACTTTTAGTCTCTGTAATTCTTTCATAACGTCATATGTTGGAGATAATCTGGTATCGGATACACCCCCTCTAAATGCTAGACCCAATAATGTTATTCTCAAGTCTTTGTACTTTTTGGGCTTTACCAATCTTAGTGCTTGTCTGACACAATATTTAGGCATTGAATTATTAAGTAATCTTCCCAATCTAGTTATTTTACAGTCTAGTGCAAGACCTTTGGCAGTTTTCAAAATAAATTGAGGATACACTGGAATACAAGCTCCACCTACTCCAATTCCTGGCTTGTGAATATGACAAAAAGGCTGAGAATTTGCAGCATTACGAACTTCCCAAAAATTGATTCCTAAACGTTCAGAAAATATAGCTAATTCATTTGCTAATGCAATATTTACATCTCTATATACACCTTCAAATAGTTTTTCAGTTTCTGCTGATTTGATATTACTCATGGGTATTATACCTTTTTGATATATAAAAGAAAAAATCTTTTTACTAATTTCTAAACTTCTTTTTCCATATCCTGCCACAACTCCTGGATATCTTTGTTCGATATCTTCTATTGCTCTTCCTTCATAAATCCGTTCAGGATTATATACTACAAAAAAATCATCTTCTACTGTAAATCCACTTTGTTTCTGAATTATAGGAATAACAACATCTTCAGTTGTTCCAGGAGGCACACTTGGATTTAAAGCTACCACATCATTCTTCTTTAATCCTTTTCCTATGGCTACTGCAACATCCTTTACCGCGGACAAATCAGCCGTACCATCAGCAGCTAGAACAGGAACGCATATCATCTTAAGAAAAGAATCCTTAGATGCTTCAACCAAATCATCAGAAAGAGAGAATTTTTTATTGGTAATACCCGTTTTAAAGGCTTCATTAACACCAGGTTCAGGGATATGAGTTTTTCCTTTTCTTGCATATGCTAAAATAAGATTAGACTTATCAATACCTATTACGTAGGCACCTGCACGCAGCCAGGCGGCAGCAAGAGGAGCGCCAACATGACCCAAGCCATATATTGCGATTTTAAATTCGCCAGAACGAATTTTCAGATCTAGGCTTGATATGAAATGTGAAATATTATCATCTAATAATACATCTTTGTCAATATTAATTTTTTCTATTTTTTTTTTACTAGGCATAAATTTCTAAAATATAATGCAATATTTGTTTTTTTTTAAAATGATATAGTAAAGATTAAAAATTGAGACTAGAGCAAAAATAATTTATCACCCTAATTAACATTTGAAAATATTGTCAAATCTATTAGATATAAAAGATCCAATTATTAGCACACTGGGATCTCATTGTTCATTACAAGTTTTAAAAGGTGCCAAAGATGAAGGATTCAAGACATTATTAATATGCGAAAAAAAAAGGGCAAGTCTATATAAAAGATTTAATTTCATTGATGAATTATTTTTTATAGATACTTTCAGGGATTTATTAGACAAAGGTGTTCTAAATGAATTAATAGATAAGAAAATAATTTTAATCCCACATGGAACATTAATCTCAAATCTGAAATTGGAGGAGTTAGAAAAAATCAATATCCCAATATTTGGTAACAAATGGATTTTAAGATGGGAATCTGATAGAGTATTAAAACAAAAATTGATGAATGCATCGAATTTTAATACACCCCTACATATTAAGAGAAAAAATGAAATTAAAAATTTGTGTATAGTTAAGTTACATGGTGCTGCAGGTGGGAAAGGTTATTTTCTTGCTTGGAACGAACAAAGTTTTGATGACGGATGTAAAAAGTTAATTGATGAAAAAGTAATAAAATCTGAAAAAGAGTTATATATTCAGGAATATGTATTAGGCGTACCTATATTTTTACAGTTTTTTTATTCTCCTTTAACAGACCAAGTTGAATTATTAGGTATTGATAGAAGGTATGAAAGTGACATTGATGGCATAGGAAGAATACCCTCTCATATTCAAATGAATCTCAATCTTGAGCCCTCGTATAACGTTATTGGTAATTTCCCTTTGGTACTTCGAGAGTCACTCTTACACGAAGTATTTTCAATGGCTGAAAATTTTGCTGAAAAAACAAAAGAATTAGTTCCTCCCGGGATCCCTGGTCCTTTTTGTTTAGAAGGAGTTTATGACAAAAACGGTAAATTTGTTATATTCGAATTTTCTGCGAGAATCGTCGCTGGTACTAACCTCTTTATCAATGGATCGCCATATTCAGATCTTTTATTTAATGAACCTATGAGTATGGGAAGACGAATAAACAGAGAAATTAAAGAAGCAATTAAATTAAATAAATTAAATAATATTATAACATGATTGCATATTGATTATCCTCCAGTCATTCTAGTAAATTTGTTGGTTTTTTTGAAGTTAAATATATAATCTAAGTTTGATAAAGCAACAATAGCTGACTTTTTGACTTCTTCACTTGGATCCTTTAATGCGGATAACAATACAGATCGAGCATCCTCAGACCCTATTACTCCTAAAGCAACCGCAGCTTCGTGTCGAACAAAAATACTTGGATCTTTCTCTACTGCATCAGACAAGGCCTTTATCGCACTCGTAAAACCTAACTGTCCTAAGGAAAAAGCGGCTTCATGTCTAACTAATTCATCAACATCTTCCTTTAATGCTTTACTTATAGTCCCAACAGCATGCTCGCCCCCAAAATCAGCTATAATACAAATAGCCCGGGTCCGAATAACAGGATCCTGATGGAATGATAAATTACTAAAAAACTGAATATTCTTATTGTTAAATTCCTTTTCCATTTCTCCTATTATCTTTAATCTATCATAATTTATATTGTAATTACTGTTCACGGTAAATTTGGTCTTGCATTTATAATCTTAAACTTCATATTAATCTTTCATAAGTAATATAGTTATGCGTATTAGATATTGGCATCTAACTATACCTGAAATATTAAATGCAAAATACCCTCTTGAAAAGGTGAATCATTGGGAGATTAAGTGCTTATATGGGGGGTATGAACATTTTGGGATATTCTGGTACAAGTATGGAACCCCTTTCGATAAAGAGCCTGTTCATGGAATTTGTTTTTATTATAATGAAATCCCAGAAAAAGTAATTCAAGAGATAATAAATTATCTAATCTCAAAATTTAATGGGAAAGTTTTACGTAGGCAATCAAGAGTCTTTCTCGAGGGGTCAAAAGAAATTAATGACCCTTATAATATCGGGCAATTAGCAAATGAGCTTAGTTTAAAGTTTTCAATTCCCGTCGAAGTGACATTAGAATTTGAAAAAGTTACAAAAGAAGAGGTAGACGATAATAGTTTTAATTTTCCTCAGAAGAAGGCTTTACCTATAGTTGGAATGGATTAATCCAAAAAATTCTTACAAACAATAAAAACTCAATTATTATGATTTAAAATCGAATTTAATTTGGTAATTAAGGTAGACATACTAACAGGCTTACTTATAAAGTCTATAACATCCACTGAAGGAATAACCTTACTGAATTCATCCTTATTTATTTCAAATGCAGTTATAAATACTATTTTCATATGAGGATTACTTTCCTTTATACGTCTATATAATTCAAATCCATTAATCTTAGGCATTCTAATATCTGTAAGAACTAAATCATAATATTCATCTGAATTATCCTTCAAAGATTCCAAAGCTGATTCTGCATCAATGAATGTTTCTACTTGAAACCGGTTCTTTGATTCGAGCCCCCTTTTTACAATAGATAAAATATCTCTTTCATCATCAACAACCATTATCCTCGGCGGTATGTTAGTAGTTTTGGTAAGGTTCACGCCTATTTTATTTATGAGTTCCTACTAAAAATGTTATCTATTCCATAAGTGAGTAATCAGTACTTTATAATAAATTAGAAAAAATCCCCATGTCTTGATATGTAATATTGATATATCCATAGTTTATTTTTTATTCAATGAGTAATTTAAATAGAAAAGGAATTGAACTTCTTAATACTGAAAAAATAATTGAATTTAATAGATTTCGAATGGAAAATCTGACCTTTAAACTCGATTTAAACAACCATGATTTTTCTGGAAAAAATTTTTCCTCTGCTTTTCTGAATGGAGTAATTTGTAATAATACGAATTTTTCGAATTGTATTTTAAAAAAAACCAACTTAGTCCAAGCCGAACTTAATAATTCTAATTTTGATAATTGTGATCTCACAGATACCTTATTCATGTATGCCGAAATGAAGGAATGTAAATTGAGAAATTGTAAAATGAATAGATCGAATTTCATGTGGGCAAACTTACAAAATTCAGATTTGAGTAATAGTATACTTAGAAATACAATTTTTATCGAAGCGAATTTGCAGCATAGTATCTTAGACGATTTAAACAGAAATAATGCTTATATTAAATCCGCAAAAATGGAATTTACCTTATGGAAATAAAGAATACGTAATGATGTACTAAATTTATGTATTGTTAATAACACCTAATTTGTATTTCAAGATAATGAACTCTCAATAGAGTATCCTCCCCTGTGGAAAATGTTTTACGAAAATTTTAACACTCAAAAACAGAATATAAGTGAGATTACATAATATGCTCTGGGATAACTCACATTTGTTAAGTAGGATAAAATGATAAGAAAAATTAAGGCCGTACTGACTAATAACGACAGTTTGATAAAAAATTTTTATGATCAGAGGAAGTTTTTTATAGGCTAAGATCGGTTCTCTGATGTTGCAGGACCATCAGATAGATTGGAAATCTTTAATTATAAACTTTAATGATTTTCCCAAAAAAGGAGTTATTTTCAGAGATGTAAATCCATTGTTCAGGAATGCTGCTGCAATACAAACAATTGCTAAACAATTTATTCATCAAGAAGAATTGTCAAAAATTGATTACATAGCAGGTATTGAATCTAGGGGATTTACTGTAGCAGCCTTATTAGCGAAAAATTTTAATAAGGGGATTATACTTGTGAGAAAGGCTGGTAAGCTTCCAGGTAAAACTATGAAAAAAAAGTATGATATTGAATATGGTAGTTCAATAATTGAAATACAGGAGGAGGCAATAAAAAAAGGTCAAAATATTTTAATTGCTGATGACCTAATTGCTACAGGTGGCACTGCCAATGCAACTGCTGAATTAATTGAGGAGATGGGAGCAAAAGTTTTTGGTTTTGCAGTTATTATAGAATTAGTATATCTAAAGGGAGCAGAAATTTTAAGAAATAAAGGTTACGAGGTTCGTTCATTGGTGAAATATTTTGATTAAAAATTTACAATATAGTTCAACAATAGGCATTATTGGTGGAACAGGTATTTATGATTCTAATATTTTTAACGTCGTAGATGAAATTAAAATTAATACTCCGTATGGAGAAACCTCCGATAGAATAACAATATGTACATATCAAGAGAAAAAAATAGCATTCATTCCTCGTCATGGAAATAATCATAGACTTCCTCCTCACAAAATTAACTATAGGGCAAATATTTGGGCTCTCAATGAACTTGGTGTTAAAGTAATACTCGCGCCATCGGCTGTAGGAAGTCTGAAATCACAATATAGGCCAGGAGATCTAGTATTACCTGATCAGTATATAGATTTCACAAAAAAAAGAGAATATACATTTTATGATGGTCCAGTAGTTTGCCATATTTCTCAATCTGATCCATTTTGTCCTGATTTGAGGGAAACTATTATTACAAATTTAAAATATTTAGGTTTTAAGTTTCATCAATTAGGAACCTATATTTGCATAGAAGGTCCAAGATTTTCTACTAAAGCTGAATCTAATTACTATAGAACATTGCTTAAAGCTGACATAATAGGAATGACCTTAATTCCCGAATGCGTATTAGCTAGAGAAATGAAGATGTGTTATGTGTCGATTTCTACAGTAACTGATTATGATGTTTGGGCTGAAATCACTGTAAGTTCAAAGGAAATAATTGAAACATTAAAAAAAAATGTTGATAAAACTAAAAAATTGTTACTAACAATTATACCCAAAATAAAAGAAGAGAGAAATTTATGTAGTTGTTCGAACTCATTAGAAAATGCATTAGTATAAAAACTCTGGATGATTTTCTTTTTACTAATTATAGATAACATATCATTCATTTAGGTAATTTCATATTTTGAGGAAGATTGACATCTCCCTCAATTAACTTTCTTTGTATGGTCAATTGCAGTTTTTCTGGATCAATTTCCATTTTTGTTAATTTGTTAATGGATGAAGTTGATAATTTTATGCTGATATTATGTCCTCCAATTCTCCCAAAGGCAATAGCAGAAAATCTGAAACTTTTATTTTTAACAACAAAATAACCTGTCAATTTACTTGCAAATTCTCCTCCAGATGAATTATTTATAAAGACATCTACTTTAAGTTCGTCGTTATCTCCCAATCTATACATGGCTTATAACTCTTTTGTAATTTCGATACTACGATTTATGTTACTTTCAACAAGAAAATTCCACCAATCATTATCGATTATTTGGTAATTTTTTACATTTGTATTAATAATTGTCTCATCATCAGTATCATAGAATTTGAAAGGTCCTTCTTCTAAAATTTTAATTAGTTTCCATCTATCTTTACCAATACGATTTCTATTAACCGCAACTGCCCATTTGTTCCCTTTTTCTATTTTTGGCATACCAATATATTCTGCTATATCTAATATTCCTAATCTTTTTTCTTCACAGAAAAGTTCCTTAGTGATGACGCTCCTCCAGATATCTATTGCGCCTATCGTTTTACCCATCTCATTTATATTAATGACACCAAAATAAACTATCTTGTCATCTGTTTTAGACTGATTTTTACTCATAGAAAATTATATTTTTATTTCTCCTTATTTAGTTCTTGCAGCCTCAAATGGTTGTTCTAGTATGATTGCAAGATTATCAATAACGGTATTTTTTTTCCAGGGAATATTTTTTTCTAAACACAATTTTTTATATCTATTTATTATAGCAAATCTAGGATGGTAGGATTCAAATATATTTTTTGAATATTCGATTATCATATTTTTTTTTATTAATGATTCTATAATTTCTCTACACTGTGCTTTATCTAATTTCAATTCTAAAGATATCTGGTCTATCTTCAACATACCTTGGTTGATTATAAGAAGAAATATTTCAGTTTCTAGGTTCGAAAGTTGAAGGTCTGTATTGAATATAGTATAATATTTAGAATTTAAAAACAACAGAAGTCTTTCTCCTTAATCTAAATAAATATTTCTTATTCCAAGATAAGATTTTTAGGTTTATAAAAATAGGAATTATAATTGTTTTAAAAAAATATAACCTTCCGTGAGAATTTCTTTAGATTTTTTATAAGTAAGTCTTTTTAAAGCGCTCTCATAGTGGTCCCATTCGAAATCTGTATGCTCGGATGACAATACAACATCTTTAGTATTGGTTCTTGCTAAAAAATAGACTACTTTTTTGGAGATCAACTGATTCTGACGAAGATATTTATAGGAAATTTCTTTTACAAAACCATCGATAAAAGTAAGATCGCTAATACCTGTTTCTTCTTTAATTTCCCTTCTTATAGTTTGTATAGAATTTTCTCCCCTTTCTTTATTTCCTTTTGGAAAATCCCAATGTCCAGAGAAATAATGTAATAAAAGAAATATTATTTGTTGATTATCGACATAATACACTAACGCTCCACAAGAAAATTCGGTCCTCAAAAAATCACCATTAACTTCAAGTTATTTAATCCTATTATCTGAAGGTTCACTATCTGAGGAATGTTCTGTAAATTGTATAGGTAAGTAATCATGTATATCCAACCACTCATCGTCATCCATAAAATAGCTACAATACCATTTTTTCAAGTGAGGATCATAAAAACCATGTTCATGCATTTGATAAATAGAGAATTAAAGCGTTATTTTTAGTTAATAGTTTATTTTCCAAATCTCCTGATACGATTCTGGTAAGTTCTTATAGCACGCATAAAATCAATTTTCCTGAACTCTGGCCAAAAAACATCCATAAATACCAATTCGCTATAAGCACTTTGCCAAAGTAAAAAACCACTTAATCTTTTTTCGCCAGAAGTTCGAAGAATTAAGTCCGGGTCTGATTGTGGAAGATGGGATGTATAGAGACATGATTCAATGATCTTTTTATTAATATCATTAACTTTCAATTTCCCAGCACTAATCAAAGCAGCTATTTTTTTTATAGCATCTACTAACTCTTGTTGTCCACCATATGCGACAGCTATATTTAAAAACATTGAATTATAGGATGACGTTTCTTCTTCTAAAATTTTAAGTATTTGTTGTAATTTTTTAGGTAATAATTCTACATTCCCTATAGCCTTAATTTTCATCTTTCTTTTATGAATTCTGTTATCATCTCTTAGTTTTGTTAATTTTTTATTCAATATATTATAAATGTTAGTTAATTCCTCATTTTCCCTTTCGAGGTTTTCGTTCGAAAGTACATATACAGTAGTAATTTTTATTTCTAAATCATATATCCAGTTTAACAATTCTTCCGCTTTCTCGGCACCTATGAAGTGAGCTTTGTCAATTCCAAAAAAATGGTATTTAGCCCATCTTCTATTTCCATCTAAAATAATAGCGACATGGTTTGGTAAGGGATCTCTTGATACTTGAGACTCCAACCATCTTTCATAAAGTTTATATATACCCGATAATTTAAATAGTAAATCAAAGAAAGCTTGACTAGAAAAATTTATGATTTTCATTTAATAATTTTCTTTAAATCATAAAGTGTTTAATACTTATTTATTTTGTTTTCCTGAATATTAATTCTTCAGGGATTCTCCGCCTTTTTTATTTCTATAGTATTGATATAGAAATGTGGCGGCAACCAAGGTTATAGCTAATCCGATTAGTAATGACGAAATAAGATTAAAAGGACTGGTTCCTTCAGTTAGTACCGAGGTAAATTGTAAAAGTGGGTAGTATAATAAAATCAGTATAACAAGTCTTAAAATATCTGACATGGTTTTGATGCTTCCCCTAAACCAATTACTTAATAATGTACCAGATAATATGGTTCCAATCCCAATCCACAATAGCAAAATAGTACCTCTAAGGAAACTTCCAACTATCTCTTTGTTCGTAACGATTTCAAAATTTGTCATATCTTCCGTAATAATTCCCTCGGGTATATGTGAAAGCCCATTCACTATAGAGACTACCATTATTAATACTCCTGAAACTAAAGAAAAAATCCTTATAAAACTAGTAGGAGTTGGCTTGCCAAGTAAACTGATTGATTTATCAATATCAAATGCACGTATGATAAACGCGCAACCCAAAATACTTAGGACTATTGCAATGGCTTCCTTTGTCAATCCAAAAATAGTAGATATCCCACTTGCTACCAATAATGCACCTGGAACTCCAAGAAAGAATTTTGAATATCGAGGATCATAAACCAACATTTTGATATATTTAGCAAAAATTGCATAAGAATATTCTACACTTCTACTATGTTTAATCACGATCCGTTGTACAGATATGATTGGCACCATAGATTGAATGACTGGAACAACTGTCTCATCATCTTCACCATCAGATACAATTACAGAAGCGTCAGCTTTGAATCTATCTACAATATACCTAATTTCATAACCAATTTTTTCGTCCCCTTCAATCCCTCTATTGTATTTTCCAGAAACAAGTGCAACTTCTGCATTATAACCTCTATTCAAAAGATCTTCATAAGTTTTTACAGCTGCAAATATGGCGTTTGCATCAGAATCTTCCGGATCTTCAATGGCTAAACGAACACCAGCGTTGATGCAAGAATCCCTTCCAATAACTGGAGTATCAATACCTCCTTTAGATCCAATGTCATCATCCCTATCTATACACAGCACAATTATACAATTAAAACTCTTATTTTGGCTAGTGATTAAATCTCTTATTGAGAGATTCTCGCCATTATTACCATTCGACAAAAGAGGACCTCTTTATTTTATCATTTTTCGCATTAATTAATTTATCTATACTAATACAAATTAATTATTTACTATTTATTGAAATTTGAATAACTAAAATTTAGGAATCATTTCGAGGAAAAAAAAGAGAATAAATTTTTTTGAGTTTATTATACGATTATCACTTAAGATAAGGAAATCCAAAAGTAAATGTATCTATCCAATATGAGAGGTGGTATCTACATATATTGTAAATCATTATCTTCTTTCCATAGATTTATCCTTTGATGAAACCAAGGATAAAAACTTGTATTCTTATCTTCAAATTGTTTCTTAATTATTTTGGCAATAGTTTTAGACACTTGACCAGGTTCACCATAAATCTCTTTCTTATTTTTTGACTTTATTCCAAAATCCTCAAATTTATCATACAAATGATTTACCATCGAAGTAATCCATTCCGAATTTATTGGTGGAATGAGTAAATTACTTTTAGCATCAAAAATTGTTTCGGGTCTATCTGTGTTTAATCTTATAGTAAGAGATAATACATTCTTGAAATATAATAATTCCTCTTGCATGGAACCTGAATCTGTCATTTCTGCCCAACAACGTCCACTATCTAAGAACTCGATTACTTGGCCATATTCTTTCCATAAAGGAGTAATTAACAGTTTTTGAGGAAATTCTTCTGCTAACAATCTAATTTTATCTTCTAACCCATAAAATTTCAATGCCGATTTGGTTGCATTGAGCATAACTAAGACAACTTTATGATCTGAATATTTTACAATATTAACTAGTCCATGGATTATTGACTTAAACCGATGTTCAGTTAGATTTTCTCGTCTATGTATATCCATCCTTATCCATTTCCCTTTTTCTAATTCAGGATATAATTCAAAAATGCTTTGAGAAACTTTTTGTTTCCTTTTTAAATATATTGCATCTACGACTGAATTGCCAACAACATGAACAAATTCATCAGGATATCCTTCTTTAACAAGGTTATCCTTATTTAATTGAGTAGGAGCAAAAAAATACTGGGTTCCAGCAGAGCATATCCAAGTATCTATTTGTTCTGGAAATGGTTCTTCTCTGGCGACAAACCATTTTCCATCAAGTTGTTCTTGAATATATTTTTCTATGAGATCTAAGGTAGGTTCTTGTGTAATTTTTAATTTTTTCATAATTTCAGGGCTCATTGATCGTAATCCTGCCTCATTTTGAGCTACCTTTTGACCCATTCCAAAAACCCAAGCCAATGGAGCTATACCAGCAACTAACGTGTCTCCGTGAACCACGGGAAGTAATTTTGATGTAGAGCCAAATTCTTCTTTACAAAATCGACCAAAAGAACCAAATTTCAGAATCAGCTCGCTGGCTTTTTCCATAAGATCTCCCCTTATCTGCAAGTCACAACCAACAGATTCTTCTAATTTAAATTCCTTAATTCCAAAACCTAAAATATCATCAAAATGCTGACCTGTATCTATAACAAATACTGGAAGTTTTTCTCTTTTGGCTTCCACAACTAAAGGAGCTTGTTTATAAAAATCTGGTTTAGTACCGATAACTACCGAAAGTATTGGACTATTTTCTAATTTTGCAGTATTAAAAATATCTCGTAATAATGTACTGTTTACGTTGATAGGTAAATTTTGTTTAGATATCTCAATCTTTTCGATATTTGTAGTCCTCAATTAAATCTCCCTGTTTTTTTAATTCCTTTTGCAGTTTTTAAATAAAGAATAAATCCAATAATAAGTATTGCTATTCCTCCAAGTATAAAAGTATAAGGAACTACAACAAGAATAGGATGAATAAATTCACCAGGTATATAAGAAATAAGAGAAAGAGAAACTACCATACCTATGATGAAAATGCTTCCAGTAATGGATAATAGTATACCACTCAATCTATTACCATAGTTTTTTGATAAACCAAATGATATTCCAGCTAAGATAATGGAAGGAGCACCAGAAATCGATAATGTTTTAATCACTACACCACGAACATCGACAAATCTGTCTGGGCCTTTTCCTTCCGTACCAATTAGAAAATTATAAAAAGAAATAACTAACAAAACAAACATTATTGCTAATCCGAGTGACGATATCGACAACCAACCTTCTAGATTCACGCTATTTTTTACTATACTCATTCAACTCCTACTATCTTTGCAATTTCTTTTCGTGCTGCTGCACCCAGTTTTGAAGCAGCTGTTTCTGGTAGGATACTATTAACGAAAACGCCAAACCCTTTTTCTAGTCCAGTAAGGTCTGAGATATGAGGATAAATTTCAATATGCCAATGAAATTGTCGGCTATTCTTTTTTTCTGGTGATAGCTGAAAAATCAGATTAAAAGATGGATTTTGTAATACTTGTGACATTCCTCCTAAAGTAGATCTTAACATCATAGCGAGGTCAAATATTTCTTTCTGAGATATTTTTGTTAAAGTTGTAGAATGTTTCTTGGGGTAAATTGCAAACTCATAAGGATAAATCGAAGCCCATGGACAAATCGAAATAAAATTATCTGTAGCAAGTACTTGTCTTGGTCCATCGAGTTCAGTAGAAATCGCAATACATGATGGACAATTTCCATTTTCATTAACATATCGATGTGATAATAATGCCTTAGACTCAATAAAAGGAGGAACTTCTGAAAAAGTAACAATATCAATATGAGGATGATCAATTTTTGTTCCGCACTTATTTCCGTTGTTTATATATACAGAAACATATGTAACTTTTTTCTGAGAATAGAGCCACCTTATTCTATCCTGTAAAACTAAAAGCACATTACACCATTGCTCTACAGAAATATTGGAGAAGCTATCAGAGTGATTGGGTGTTGCTACTAAAATCTGATGATATCCATAGGCTGGTTCGCTATATAAAGGCTTATCAGTATATAAACTAGAATTGTTTTGAACTATAACTGGGGTTGTACTATTGAAGACTCTGACGCTCCAATCTTTGACTATGTTCCCTTCAGAGTCAGATAATCGCTGGAGAATTCCACTTTTAATGACAAGAGACACTATTGAAGAGGGTGTATAATTTTCGTTGCCCGGACAATATGGGCAAATTGTGTCTGGAGAATTATCCTCTTTCATTTCATCTAAATTACTTGGATAGATCACAAATTTATCCATGACATAATCTTTTCTCAATTCACCCAATGTAATTCTTTTAAACGTCATGGTTTCCTTTAATTAAAGGTTCTGAATAGTTTACCAATCTGAATCCAGAATGGTGATAGATGTTTTCATATATTCTCTTAAATCTTAACCGTATTGTAGTTAATTTAGTCTATAGTGCTAGAACTACATTTTTTTACGATCAATAAGTTTAAAATATAGTTAATATCTTGATAAAATATTATGACAATGCCAAAAGGTTTTGGATCAAATGTAAGTCAAAATGGAAAAAGAAATTTTAATGACTGGTGGAATTCTGTACCTGCAGATTTAAAGCAAAAAGCTAGAAAAGGAGATGAAAACAATAAGCCTTTATTGAACCAGGTAAACTATGTACTTTTACATCTTCATTTAGCAGGAAAACATGATGCGAAACCCTCTCATGAAGAACTTAAAGATTGGCTTCATAGTGGACAAGTAGACGTAATACGAAAGTAGCAGGTTCTTAATTTTTTTTATATATTCTTTCTTATTTATTGTTTTAGAATAGGCAGTTTTTGACATATAGTGTTGTACTGAAGACAGCGTTTCAAAATTGATCTACAATCTTATGATTTAAACCTAGATATTGTAATGTATTAAATTATAATAATTAATTACGATTATCTAAAATCATTTAAATTCTTCTTGTAATACCTTTTTCTTTTGACTTAATCCAAAGATCTTATCGGTATGCAAAAGAGCTTTTCTTCTAGGTTTTTTGAAAAGCAGCGACTGAACCAAAAGATGGTTTTCAGGAATCACCATTCCTGTTTGATCATCAGAATATGATATTTTAAGGATATCGTCTTGGCTCTTCAATACTTCCTGATGAATATGAATCATGTTAGTGTCTCCATGAAGAAATCCCATCTCTAGCGCCTTTTTTCTTATATCTGCCGTTCCCTTGGCAGAATTTAAAATTGATACACCAAATTCGTTTTCGAAAATTTCGATCACTTCATTTTTCGTTGGGGCTTTATTTTTAAATCTTATTGACATTTGATGTAGATGCATCATTCTGGAGGGAACTTTATACGCATCTACAAATAATTTTATGTTAGGGATAAAATCTTTCACATCATCTTGATGATGGGGACTTTTATCCCATTGTATTGTATCCTTTACAGAATTTAAATCTTCTAAATCTGCCCATCGTCTAATTAGGGTTACATCATATCTTCTAATTCTATCACCAAAGTGATCAATTAATGGTTGAATAACTCTGCCCATTCCAGAGACATTACAACTCCCTTGAATAACATAGGATTTTCCAACGACTTTGTCATAATTAACTCTAGAATTATGAATAATATCAGCTACAGAATATTTCCCTTCTCTATCTTCTCCACCTTGAAATATCGCCATTTTTTTCATTGGTAAATAAAATTTTTGTTTGTTTTCATATCCCAATCCTTCTTTAGATGCATCAATTACAATATCGCTCTGTTGGATAGCATCCTCAATAAAGCCTGCATACTCAGCTTTCTTAATTTTAAAGTCTTGTTCGCTTGTCTTAGGTATAAACACTCTATATCCTTTGGATAGTGCTTCTTTTACTCTTTCGTCAACCTTATATTTTGCGATACCAACCAGATCTACTTCCCTATCTAAATCGAATGCTGTAGCTAATCGTCTGCCGATATTACCATAACCATTAATGAATAGTTTAACCATTTTAACCACTAAAGCCTTCTTATTTTATTCCGATTAAAAGTATAATATATTTTTATTTTGATTATCTAATAATTTGAAATGTTTAAATGGACTGATCCTCTTAATAGTTCCTTATCTAAATGAAGATTTTGATTATTGATAATTATGATTCTTTTGTTTATAACATTGCACAATTACTGGGCCAACATGATATAACAACTTTAGTCTACAGAAATAACAATATCACTTTACAGCAAATAAAAAACATGAATGTAGATTCAATAATCATCTCTCCTGGACCAGGAAACCCAGAAAAAAAGAAATACTTTGGAATATGCAATGATATTATAAAAACCCTAGGAAAAGAAATACCACTTTTAGGGATATGTTTAGGACATCAAGGAATAGTCTCAGCTTTTGGTGGAAAGATCACTAACGCAGTTTGCACTAGGCATGGTAAAACAAGTGAAATCTATTATAAATTTGATCCATTATTTGAAGATGTCAAAAATCCTTTTCTAGCTACTCGTTATCATTCTCTTATAGCTGATAAAAAAACTTTTCCTAATTGCTTAGAAATAACAGCTAATTCATTAGATGATAACGAGATTATGGCAATAGCTCACAAAAAATATCCTATTAAAGGAGTTCAATTTCATCCTGAATCAATCCTAACTGGTGAAGGATTAAAAATATTGAACAATTTTATTTCGTTTTCAAAAAAATGATCAATATAGAACTTAGTATAAAGAATTTATTGAATAAAATTTCTTCTAGAGATAATTTAACATATGATGAAGCTAAGGTCATTTTTACAAATATAGTTGAAGGGAGAATTCATGACCATTATTCCTCCTTTATTCTCAAGGAAATTTCATTGAAAGGTGAGACCGTGGATGAAATTCTTGCGATGATTGAAATCATTAAACAGCATTCGATTAGAATACATCCTAACATAAATAATAATTTATTTGATATTTGCGGTACTGGAGGCTCTAAAATTAAAACATTTAACATTAGTACTGCATCTGCAATTGTTGCTGCCTCTGCTGGGTGTTACATAGCCAAACATGGTAATCGAGCCGTTTCTAGTATATGCGGAAGTGCAGATTTTTTGGAATATATAGGATTAAACTTAAGCCTTCCTCCCCACATCGTATCTACTTGTATTGAAGAAATAGGAATAGGTTTTTTATTTGCTCCGTTATTTCATCCTGTATTAAAAAATGTTGCGAAATTAAGGAAGGAAATAGGTATGAAAACAATCTTTAATGTTGCAGCACCATTATGTAATCCTTGTTCTAACTTAAGTGGCCAAATCATAGGTATATATGATTCTGCATTATTAAATAAATTTTCTGAAGTTACAAAAAAACTAAAGAGAAATTTTATACTTGTTAATTCAAATGATGGCATTGATGAAATATCCACTACTTGTTTAAATGAGATTATACATGTTAACAACGGAGAAATCAGCAAATTTAACCTAAATCCACTTGATGTAGGTATACCTTTGACATCAGTAAATAATATAACTATTAAAAATAAGGATGATTCAATAGCACTCACTCTAAAATCTATTTATGGGCTAGCTCACAAAGAAATCGAAGATATAGTAGCTTTGAATTCTTCACCGGTATTAGTTCTTTCTAACATCGCTAAAAACCTTAAAGAAGGAATTGATATTTCTCGCTCGATAATTAAAGAAGGAAAAGCTAGAAAGAAATTAGAAGATTTAATTTCTTTTTGTGGAAATAAAGACAGATTATCAGAAATCGAAAATCATTTAAATATAAGTTAGAAATTACCCATAGGTACTGTCATAAAAATAATACCACTAGAAATAAATCAAATAAGTGTATTTATATACTAGTGCAAAGAACTTTTCAAAATGAGTAGTTGTTATATAAAAAATTATTCCACAATCTCACATTGTTTGTAACAGTAAATAGTATGAATTAGTACAAAAAATATAATTTGTTAAGCAGTTTTTATAAATATTCAAATATAAAATCTTATTTGAATAACTTGATGTAAAGAACTAAAAATAAATACGAAGAACCTAACACTCTATTAGTTAACAAGGGAAAACTTACTATATTCTGTGATAATGCAAATGCTTATATGAGTTTATGAAAATATGATACGACATTGAGCTTCCAATTTACTATATTAGAAGATAAATTAAACCTTATGTTAAATAGGAGAGAACTAAAAATTTTCTTGACTAATGCAGCAGGGAAATTAAGCAAAATTGAGTTAGTCAAAATGATAGCAAAAAATTTTAATGAGGATGAAAAAAAAATATTTCCTATTTCCTTAGCTGGTGAAAAAGGAAAAACTAACATTACCGCTACTTTGTTTATTTACGAAAATGATGAAATCGCTCAAAAACATCTTCCCAGGTATCGAATACTTAGAAAATTACTCAAAGAAGATAGAAAAAAATTAATCCAGGAAGAAAAGGCCACCAAATTGAAAGCGAAGCAAACTGCTAAGGCAGATTCTAAATAATAGTAGTGATCTGAATGGCAGATAAAAAAGATAAGGAAGATTCTAAGGTTTATAAGTTCTACAAAATAGAGGGTAATTCTGTAGTACATCTCAAGAGAGATTGTCCTAGATGCGGGAAGGGAGTTTTTATGGCCGTCCATAAAGACAGACTAACTTGTGGTAAATGTGGTTTTACAGAATTTAACAAAAAAAAAATATAATCTAAAAAATTTGCTTTATTCTCTATGATTAACATTTTCAAAATTACTACTTTTTCTTTCAAACAAAAATTACAAAAAATTAGGATTTTGATATTGCTATCTTAAAGGAATTTTTATGATATTAAGCCTGTTATGAAACATTTGTTGTATTACTTAATTTTCTTAATTAGGATCATTAAATCCGTATTCGAATTTCTAATAATATTCTTCAAAAAATGTCATATCGTTACGTAATACTATGTTGAATTAAGAAGTATATATCATGTCTCTACCAATACTACCATCAGGTACGAGTTCCATTCTCATTATTCTAATACAAAATTGACGTTATGTAAATATTCTTAACCTAGTATAACTAGGATGGACATTTTTCGTTTATAAATAATTAAAGGAACAGTAATTTGAATTATAATATGTAATTTTTTGTGTCTAGATAAGAGAATAGTTCTCGCGTATAGTATGCCACAGTCTGTGTTTCAATTCTCGAATATGAAACAATTATAATATCCGAGATATAAAAATAGGGAAATTTTATATTAGTAATGCTTTATTTTTGTTATATAATTTAACAATTGTAAATCTTTTCTATACCAGATTAATGTCTTTAGAAATTTATTGTAAAATTTTGCAGATTAAACTTTGACCAGTGTGTGTGAAACAGCGATTTATTATAGAAGTAGAAGTTTGGGATAAAAATTTAGGAAAGTGAGATGTCCAGAATATCAAACTTTAAACATTCACATTGATTATGAAGTGTTAATGAAATATTTGGTTTTATAAAGTCTCGTCCTTCGATAAATTGTCTTAAAAAAAGGCCACTATCACATTCTATATTAATTATAAAATGATATGGGTCAAGTTTTTTAAATCCTATATTATAAATTTTTTTATAAAATATTTTAGATTTGTACTTATATCTTATGATTGTGTTATTTAATTTCATTAAATTAAAAAAGTGAATCTTGTTGATAGGATCAGTTGTTTTGACAAATATTTTATTTTTGACTATAAAATTTCTTTTAATATTCTCTAAAAATTCCTTCTTTTCTATAATTTTAAAAGATATTCCGTTGTCCGTAAATATCTTGTTAATTTTTATTTTCCTTTGACGGGGATTAATAAGCTGAACCAAAAATAATCGCCCTTTACCTAATACTTGACTATTATCATCTTCACTTCCATACCAAGAGAAAACCATCCTATCCGATCTAATACAATTTGATATAGTTTTTTGTATTGTTGTTTGAATTGTTTGATGTATTGATATAAAGGAATTATAATTAATATCAGGATTATTCTTTAAGATATTTTTTTCCCTTTGAGCCATAAATTTTTTCTTATTATATCTACCCAGTAAATATAAAGAACGTGATAAAATCTTAATAGAATAATCATTGTTCTCAGAAATATATAAATTAATTTTAATGTCAGGGTTAGTGATATTTAATTTCTTTCTCGATAGAGATTTAAATTTTTTCCTAATTATAAAATTAAAAGATGATTTTATATTTTCTATCCCTTTTAATTTGTAATGTGACCTAATAGAGTCTTCAATATCAAACATATAATATGGCAATGTAGTTCCGATTGTAAATGAGTTATAACTATAATTTTCTTGAAAATGGATCATCTCAAACATTTTTTGTACAATTTCATCAATCTTACAAAAAATTCCTTTGCAGATAAAGCATTTTTTATTATTTATTTTACTATAATGTTTGCAAGTCAGAGAATTTCTTTTTAGGCACATATAACATAACGAATATTCAGAACAAAATAGATTTGAAGAATCCATATAATTCGGCTTACACGATTTACCCAAAACCAAATCTTCTCAACATGCCATGCATTTGTCTTCCTTTTGCCTGTTTCATCATGGTTTTAGAATTATTATATTGTTTTATCATATCTTTTACCTCATGTTCTGTAAATCCAGAACCACGAGAAATTCTTTTTCTTCTAGCATCATTGATAATATTAGGATCTTTTTTCTCATCTTTTGTCATTGACTGTATTATAAATCTCCATTTTTCGATTTTACCTTGTAAAACTTCCAATTGATCGTCTTTTACCATCCCTGATAAGCCAGGTAAATTTTCTATAACGTTTCTAAATCCCATCTTATTAACATTTTCCATTTGAGAATAGAAATCCTCTATTGTCATTTTCCCTCCTAAAAGCCTTTTAGCTTGAGTTTCATCTGCCTCAATCTCGAGTCTCTTAGCCATATCTAGGAGGGCCTTGATGTCACCCATACCAAGTAATCGTCCAACAAATCTAGTTGGAGAGAATAATTCTAAATCGTCTATACGCTCACCTGTACCTATAAAAAAGATTTTTGCTCCGGTAACTGCAGATGCAGCTAATGCGCCTCCACCCTTTGCTGTTCCATCTAGTTTTGTTATAACTATTCCTCCTATAGGAGCGGAATCATGGAAAGCTTTTGCTTGATTATAAGCTTGTTGTCCAATTGTTCCATCTATAACTAAAAGAACTAAGTCAGGATTGGTCACCTTGTGTATTTCATTCATCTCTTCAAGTAACCCAGATTCTTCCTTATGTCTTCCTGCTGTATCAATAACAATAACGTCATAATCTTGAGATTTATAATATTCTAATCCATTTTTTACTATGGAAATTGGGTTTTTGTTTTCCTCTTCTCCATAGACTTCGACTTTAATTTTTATACTATTCATTTTTAACTGGGTGAGAGCGCCAGGTCTCCAAGTATCAGCACCTATTATTGCTACCTTATACCCATGTCGTGAAAGCCATCTAGCAATTTTAACCGTACATGTAGTTTTGCCACTTCCTTGAATGCCCAACATGAGTACTATATTTTTTTTTCCTGGTTGAAGATTAAAAGAATCTTCTGGTATGGGAGGTGTGTTGTCTATATGAATTATTTGTTTACCGGTATAGCCCAAAAGAGAAGAAATTTCATTATATAGGATTGTGATTATATGATCTTTTTTGGTTAATCCTTTTGGTGGTGGTTCCTTCAATGCTCGATCCTTAAGATTTTTTGTAATCGAAAGAACTTGCCTTACATTAACATCCGATTGTAATAATGATCTTTGAATATCCTTAGAAAGAGAATCTATAAGTTCTTCGTTGATATCGGAAGCACCAACTATTTTTTTTAATGCGCTTCTTAATCCTGTCCTGAGATTATCTAACATTTACTTATTTATTAGAGTTATATCCGATATTTCTACTATACCTCTTTGTCCATCCCAGTGTATTTTTGAGGTTAAAACTTCTAATTTTTTTTTGAAAATAGGACAATCTAGAACAAGTGTTTCTGCTTCGCCACCCTCAAAAGAGAGGTTAAATCCATATTTCCTACTACGTCTAGAGAGGTCTTCCAATGTTGAATCATTTAGTATAATTCCCAGAAAATTAGCATCAAGACCCATGGAAGATACACTTGTAATTTGTATTACAAAATTATTTTTTAGCAGTTTATTCATATAATAATAATCATCAATATGCCATAACGGTGAAATGAGCTTTAAGTTATATTTTTTACATATCTTATTAAATTTATTTTTCTGAAAATCAGAACGTATTCCACCATGAACAATTCCCTCAATTTTATAAATATTATTGGCCTGACTAATTAATTCATCTAATTTATTACATTCCTCATCTATTGAAATTGAATTTATTTCTTTTGTGATAATGGGAATATCTAATGCTTGAGACTGTAACTGGGTAGTCCAAATATTGGAACAATGAAATAAAAGACTTTCCTCTGAATGGGGTAACAAAGTTAAAAGACAATTAACCGATAAACCGCACTGTTTAGCCAAATATAAAGAATATGTGCTATCCTTTCCTCCTGAAAATAAACATGCTACTCTCAAGTACAAAATTTAAAATGAATTACTAGTATTTATTAAGATATAAAATGAAGAGAAGGTTCACATCTTAATTGTAAGGAAATTGAGAAGAAGGTTCTGCAATTTCAGGAAATAAGGTTAATAATTTAGCATGCTTTTCTAGAAATTCTAATCCCATGTTAGTAGTTTTATATAATCCATTAATTTTCGAATATTCAATTAGGCCTCTATTCATGGCCACTGAAATGTAACGAATAACTTGAGAGTGAGATATACATGCATTATTCATGATAGTTGTTTGATATTCCCAATTATCTTTTGCACTCCGAAGAATTGCGGCAATTACTTCAATCTCTGCACGATTTTTCATTTTTGTACTCTTTCCTCCATTTCAATATGTATTACAACACTTATTTATCACGAATAAAAAAACAATTGACAATTAATCAAGACTAATTTGTTTGAAAATTTATCACAATTTCATTTCTTTTCTTTACAACTAGTAACACCTCAGTAACTCATAATCTTCTTCATATACAAGTGTATCAGACGGCTCTTCCTATACTTCATCGGTGTTTGTATGAGTCATTGTTTCTGTACTATAGATTCATAAAACATTGTGTAATATTTGCTTCTATTTATAAAAACAGTATTTTATAGATTTCATTTTTCTCATCCAAAGCTTTTACATAATCGATGATATCTGGCAGAATTGTAAAATTACCCAATTCTCTTGTCATTGAAGATATACCTGTTACCTAAACAAAGAATTCAAGTTCTCGTTAGGATAAAAGCAGCTGGAATTTGCCATAGTCATATGCATCTATTAGAAGGAGTATATCGGCGCAGGAGGTAAATTTATGAAAGTAAAAGATCGTAGAGTAAAATTTCCTGGGGTCTTGAGGTTTCAGGAGTAATTGAAGAAAATGGAGAATCAGTAATATATTATAAAAAAGGAGGATAAGATGTTAATCTATACTGGGATTGGTATGCAATTTTGTAATTCTCGGAAGGGAGGTGACGAACAATTATATGATTCGCCTAAAACTCGAAATATATCAAGATGGTGGTTACACAGATTTAATTTTAGTCCAAAATTATAAGTACCATATTAAATTAGAAGATAATGTTTTAACTCATATGCGACTCTTGAATGTTTATAATAGACAGTATATCGTTCAATAAAAAAGTCTTCAGGAATACCTGCGCAAACTCGTATTTATTGGTGCCGGGGGTTTAGGACATAACAGTTCAGATTGCCAAAGTATTAACGAATTAATCATAATTATGGATGTCGATGATGGTAAATGAAAAGAGGCAAAAAATTTTGAAGCAGATTTTAGAATAATTTCTTTCTTCAGACCGAGTAAAAGCAGTAAAGGATGAACAAATGGAAAGGTATGCGAAATATTACTAGCTTTTGTAAATAATAATCAAATAGCTCCAACTGCTATTGAAGTCCTCCAAAGAAGAGGACCTTATTTTATGGTAGGCCTTTTTGGTGCATCATGAGAATTAAATCTGTGACTTGTTCCACTTCGAGCTGTTTAATATTACAGGGACATATACTGGTAAATATAACGATTTGGTCGAATTGTAGGTCGATTCCAAAAAAAAGAAACTTAATTAGATAGTTTCGAGAGACTATAAAAGAGAAGAGAGCAATTAAGCATTAGAGGATTGGAAAAATCGTAAAATTAAATTAAATGAAGTGTTGTTTCTATACGATAAATTTTTGTATCCCGCGAGCAGGATCTGCTCCATAATAACCAGACAGTTATTTTGTTTGAGCCTGCGACAATTCGGTTTCTGCTAAATGTGAGCCTGATAGGCTGAAAATACGGTCAGCTAAAGAAGCCAACTACTACAGCCGAAAGCTCTACCAGGCTGAGCTATCGCGGGATATATCGTTTGAGATATTTATTACATATAACTGTGTCTCATAACAAAAAACCGCAAAACCATCAAGATAAGAGATATTTTGAAATGTTTAATGAAGAATAAGATATAATTTTGTCAGCACCAGCTCGTTTGAGCTCAGAAATTAGGTTTAGAATATACCAAGTTTCGTCGAATAAACCAGTTCCAGCGGCTGCTTTTATCATAGAATATTCTCCTGAAACGACTTGAACAACTAAAGGTAACTGACAGATGTTTTTAATCCTATATATAAGATCTAAAGATGCCATTGCAGGTTTGATCATAACCATATTTGTACCTTCATGAATGTCCATTTCGATTTCTCTTAGTATTTGACGTGGATTATAATATGATACTTGATATGTAGATTTATCCATTTCACTGACAGATTTATTAAAAAAAGTTTCTGATCTAAATGGTTTATACAAGGAGGAAGATTGTTTTGCAGAAAATGAGAGAATTTTTACCTTATTAAAACCGTTGGTGTCTAATTTTTGTTTAATTCTTTGAACTTGTCCATCCATCATGGATGATGGAGCAACAACATCTACTCCTGACATTGCATGGCTTAGTGCAATCCTGGATAATAGTTCAATTGTCAAGTCGTTATCAACTACTTTTTTAGCCTTTTCTAATAATCCACAATGGCCAGTATTATTATATTGACAGATACACACATCAGTTATAGTTGTAATTTTATTTCCAAAATTAGACTTAATCAATTTTAAGGATTTTTGGACTATGCCATTAGGGGAAGTTGCCGATGTAGCCTGATTATTTCGTAGTCTTGGTATTCCAAAAAGAATGACAGAATTGATACCATTTTCAACAATTTTTTCCAAAAAATGGATAATACTATTATATGGAACTTTAAAAAACCCTGGCATCACATTTAACTCTTGAAATTTATCATTTTCATCCACAAATAATGGAAAAATCATATCCTTTCTATATAACCTACATCTCTTTGAAAATTCATAATAATTATATTCATAGTCTACCATGTTTTTCTTCCTTTGAACTATATTTTATTTTTCATTCCATAGAATCGACTCATGTAGTATTTGAATTATCCGTGTGGTCTTCGCTGTTTAATGTCCAAGGGAACCATTTACCAATCATCTTTCCCCAATCAATCCGAAGGTACAAAAAAATAATAAGTATCAATATACTAATACTCAATCCCAGACCTATATAGAGATAAATAGGGTCTGTGTTTTCTGAGGTCAACACTTCTACGACAGGTCTGCCTAAAAAGACGCTACCAAATACAATAAATTCATTCAGAATGAATTTTCCTGAAAAAGTAGCTATCGCAAATTTGGCTGGATTATATTTTGCTAACCCAAGTGGAATATAAACAAGATCATCAGGAATTGGAGTCAATGCTGCAGCAAACGCGCCGGGCCAACCATATTTTGATAAAAGTTTTTGGAGAGGAAGCATCCTTTTTTTTGTTTTAGAGCTCAATATATTTCGACCATAATAGCTGACATAAAAAATTATTAATTTAGCTGTAACTGCCCCCACTGCACTAAAAAGAGAAACTAAATGAGGATCAAGATTCTGGTTAATACCAGCAGTAAATAATACGGGAAAGTAAGGAACAGGAATAAATAAAATTATACTAGCGAAAAAAGTAATTATTAAGATTCCAAAATATCTTCCTACATTTCCATATTCTTCATATCCGAAGTCAAAAAAAGTAAGTATATCATTAATGCCATCCAAATATTGCGACTCCTATCTGTTTATATTTTGTGTAATTTAAGTCAATAATTTTCATTAAATATCCAGTAAGTGGAATTATAATTTACAGAAATCATATTAGAGCTTCAGCTAGTAAATTAGTTAATATGCTTTAGCAAAAATTACTGTCTTTTTCGAATGCTCATTACAATATATACATTTGTTATCTGAAGTATAATTCTCAAATGGAACAAGACGAATATCAGCACCTGTCTCATTTTTTACGCTATTTTCACATTCTTCTTTTTCACACCAATTTGCTACAATAAAACCACCTTTATCATTTAATATTTCCTTCATTTCGGCGTAGTTAGAAACCTTTACGATATTAGCGTCATGCATTTTCTTAGCCTTTTCTAATAAGGATGTTTGGATTTGTTGTAGATAAAAATTTAGTGCCTTACTACAATCTATTCTTTTAATTAGAATTTTTTCTCCCGTATCTCTTCTTACAATTTCTACATTTTTATTATTAATGTCCCTAACTCCGATATTAATTCGAATGGGTACACCTTTGACTTCCCAATCGTTGAATTTCCACCCTGCTGTATATCCTTCTCTGTCATCAACAAGAGCCCTGAAACCCAAATTATTTAGCTCAACCAATAGCCTTTTAGATTCTTTAATAACTATATCTCGTTCTTTTTGCTTGAATATTGGGACTATCACCACCTGAGTAGGAGCAATTGGAGGAGGTAAAATTAAGCCTTTATTGTCACCATGAATCATAATCAAGGCTCCTATTACTCTCCATGACATTCCCCAGGATGTTTGCCAAGCAAAATACTGTTTGGAGTCTTTACCTAGAAAACGAATTTCAAATGGCTTGGAAAAATTTTGACCTAGATTATGAGAAGTAGCCATTTGTAATGCTTTTCCATCTGGCATCATTGATTCGAGTGTGTTTGTATAGAGGGCTCCAACAAATTTTTCTTTATCTGTTTTGCGTCCTTTGAGAGTTGGAATAGCCAAAATTGATTCTAAAAGGTAATGGTAGTAATTAAAGATCAACAATACCTCATCTTCAGCTTCTTTTTGATTTTCATGAACAGTATGTCCTTCTTGCCATAGAAATTCCGAGTTTCTAATGAAAGGTTTAGTAGATTTAATTTCAGCACGTAATGCTGAATTCCAAAAATTGATTTTCAATGGAAGGTCCCTATAACTCATTATCCATTTAGAAAATATTTGATAAGCGAGGGTCTCTGAAGTGGGTCGTACGGCTAACTTTTCAGTTAAGTGAGTATCTCCTGCTTTCGTCACCCAAAAGACCTCTGGAGTAAATCCTTTAAAATGGTCCTTCTCTTTTGCTAAGAGGTGTTCTGGGATAAGAATTGGTAAAAACCCATTTTGATGCCCGGATTCTTTTAATTTTTTATCTAAAAATTCCCTTATAATTTCCCAGATCCTATATCCATAGGGTCTAAGTACAACGAATCCTTTTACAGGCGAATAATCGATTAGCCCAGCTTTGGTAACTACTTGAGAATACCATTCACTAAAATCGACCTCTTTTTTAGTTGTTATTCCAATCTCTTTTAATTCCGACAAAAAAATCCCTAATTTTAAATGTAATAATTATAAGGGCTCACCACGACAATACACTTGTCCAGTTATCCGACTCTGAAAATTCTTACAGACGTAACATGGTATAAACGATATTTCTCTTTGAAGAACAGGGCAATCTACCGACTCCATTTTCATTCTTTTTAGCATTTTAGGACTAACACCTTTTAGTTTAAGTTTTCCTTTTTCATCCATCATTCCAATACTCTTTAATTCATTTTTAACCGCATCGCTAAGTCGCATCGATTTATCTGATAACTTAATTGGTACAATGAATTTTATATTGGTATCAGATATAGAATTAGGTTCACTCATGTATTTAGATTCTAATGATATAATATATGATGTTTCCTATATCATAAAAAAATTAAAGATAAATTACTTTACTAATTGATATAATAGTGATGAATTCAGAAATTTCATTTTCAATTAAAGACGGCTCACTCTTTGAAATTCTGGAAAGATATCAAAGTGGAATTGCTATTTCTAAAGATAAGGCGCTTGATCTTTTGGAGTCTAATGACATTGTATCTCTAATGAATCTTGCAGCATGTTTAAAAACTGTGTTTAAAAAAGATATTATTACTTATTCTAGGAAAATCTTTATTAATATAACTAATTTATGTAGGGATTTTTGTTCCTATTGTACTTATAGAAAAAATCCATTTGAATCATCTTCCATTATGATGCATCCTACCGAAATACTTGATTTAGCAAAAATTGGACAAAAATATCACTGTACTGAAGCTTTAATTGTTGCAGGGGAAAGACCAGAAGATAGATACCCAGAAGCAAAAAGATGGCTAAGGCACTTGGGCTATTCTTCTCTAGTAGAATATGTAATTGATATATCTGAAAAAATTGTAAAGGAGACTGGGTTACTCCCTCATTCTAATCTTGGAAATATTACCAAAGAAGAAATGAAATTACTAAAGACATATAATGTAAGCCTAGGTATAATGCTCGAATCTTCAAGTAAAAGATTGCTAGAAAAAGGTATGCCTCACGAATTCGCACCGAGTAAAAATCCCATTAAGAGAATTGAGGTAATAAAGAATGCTGGCAGAATGAAAATACCTTTAACCACAGGGCTATTAATTGGGATTGGGGAAACAAAAGAAGACCTAATCAATGATTTGTTCCTTTTAAAGAGTATTAATAACGAATATGGAAACATTCAGGAAATAATTTTACAGAATTTTCATCCTAAAAAAGATACTAGAATGCAAGATTCTCCTTCTCCTAGTTATAATTATTTTTTAAAAATAGTGTCTATTGCCAGAATAATAATGCCCGATATGAATATTCAAATTCCTCCAAATCTATCGCCCAGAACTTTTAGTTCTTTCATAGATGCAGGGATCAATGATTGGGGAGGAATTTCTCCCGTAACAATCGATCATGTAAATCCTGAATTCCTCTGGCCAAAGATAAAAGAACTAAAATATATTACTGAATCAAAGCATCATAGACTTCGGGGAAGGTTACCAGTCTATCCTGAGTTTATAGACAAACCTGACTTTATTTCTTCTCATTTACGAAATTATGTAGAAAACTTTATTGGGTTAGATGGATTAGTGAAAGAGGAATATTTAGTTGAATTTAGATAGTATAATGAAAAATATTGATCCGATTATTTCTGATATATTGAATAGAGTTATTGACGGAAATCACATATCAGCAGATGAAGCTTTAGAACTGTTCAACGCTAACGGAATCGAATTAAATATGGTTGGAATTGTTGCTAACGTTCTTTGTAAAAGGAAAAAAAGAGAAATCGTAACATATGTCATAAATCGGAATATAAATTTTACAAATGTTTGTATTAAAAGATGTGGTTTTTGTGCATTTAGTAGAGACTTTAGGGAGGAGGAGGGGTACTATTTACCTCTTGAAGAAATAGTAAGAAGAGCCAAAGAGGCCGAAAAATTAGGTGCTACTGAAGTATGTATTCAAGCAGGCCTTCCTCCAAGAATGGACGGCATGTTATATGCAGATATATGTAGTGCTATAAAAAGAGAGCTTCCCAATATCCATATTCATGCTTTTTCACCTGAGGAAATTCTCTACGGTGCAAAAAGAGCCAATACCTCAATAGAAGATTATTTAAAAATCCTTAAAGATGCAGGTTTAGGGAGTATTCCTGGAACTGCTGCTGAAATATTAGATCAGGAAATAAGAGATAAAATTTCGCCGGGAAGAATAGGTGTAGAAGATTGGATTAAAGTTGTTAAATGTGCTCATTCAATGGGAATTAATTCTACTTCTACTATTATGTATGGCCATATAGAAAGCAATACACATATTACTAAACATTTGAGTATACTAAGAGATATTCAAAAAGAAACTAGAGGCTTCACAGAATTTGTGCCATTGAGTTTTGTACATAATGAGGCGCCAATGTATAATAAAAATCTTATTGATGGTATTAGGAATGGACCTACTGGAGTTGAAGTATTAAAAATGCATGCTATCGCAAGAATTTTTTTAAATGACCAAATTGACAATATTCAAGTTTCCTGGGTAAAAGAAGGACCACGAATGGGACAGATTTTATTACTAGCAGGTGCTAATGATTTTGGTGGAACACTAATCAATGAAAGCATTTCTACCTCTGCTGGAGCCTCTTTTGGACAGTTATTAAAACCAAAGGTTATTAGAAATATAATACATAATATTGGTAAAATCCCCGCTCAAAGGAAATCAAATTATCAAATTATCAAAACATTTTCTACTGATGATTACTTTGACGATGAACAGCTTGATGCATCTAACCCACTGGATTTTGGATCATATAAAGAATTAATAAAAATGGATCGCTTTAGGTTCAAAAAATGTTAAACGATATACATTTTGTAATTTTTAGTCATACGTTTTATTAAATTGTTTTATTGGTAAGATTTATCAATAGTAAAACATGACCATTAAATTTGTATCTATTAATGTCAAATACCATTGATAAGACGTTTAAATGGAAAACATTGGAGCACAACGGAGTAGCTTTTCCTCCTAATCATATTTTAAAAGGCATAAGTATTAAAATAAATAATGAAAGATTAGCTCTTAACACTGAACAAGAAGAAATAGTATATGCATGGGCAAAAAAGAAAGATACTCATTATATTAAAGATACTCTTTTCCAACATAATTTCCTGAAAGATTTTAAAAAAATATTACCGAGTAAATTCCAGAATACAAATGACATAAATCAAATTGATTTTTCAGAAGCATTTAACCTTGTTGATAAGGAACTTAAACTCAAAATAATAGAAAAAGAGAAAATCCAAAAGTTAAGTAGAGAAGAGAAAAAAAAATTGATAAATAAAAAAAAACAAGAAAAAGAAAAGCTAAAGAATTTTTATGGAAAAGCATATGTTGATGGTTTGGAAGTTGAAGTTGCCAATTGGTTAGTTGAGCCTCCCGGTTTATTTATGGGGAGAGGATTACATCCACTTAGAGGGCGATGGAAACCAAGAGTAACACCTCAAGATGTTATATTGAATTTGGGAGATGATGCACCTGTTCCGGAAGGAACTTGGAAAAATATTGTTCATGATCATTCATCAACTTGGTTAGCAACTTGGACGGAAAAATTAACTGATAAGAGAAAATATGTTTGGTTACATGATTCAGCATTTCTCAGACAAAATACTGATAAAGAAAAATACGATAAAGCGAGAAATCTCGAAAAATATGCCAATAAGATTCACAATGAAATTATAAATAAGATGATAAATTCTAAGGATTTAAACCAACGAAAAATCGCAACTGTTTGTTATTTAATACTTAAATTAGCAATGAGAGTAGGCGATGAAAAAGATAAGGATGAGGCAGATACCGTTGGTGCGTCTACATTAAGAATAGAACACATTAAATTTCCTGAAAAAGATAACAAGAAATTCATAGAACTTAATTTTCTGGGGAAAGATAGTGTCCCATGGCAAAAAACCTTAGAAATAAATTCTGAAGATACAAAAGGTTTGTATCATAATTTTCTATTATTTATGAAAGATAAAGAACATAATAGTGAAATTTTTGATAATATAAATTCTTCGAAGGTAAATGCATTTCTCAGAAAAATAGACCCAAAAAATGTCCCAGGATTAACTGCAAAAGTATTTAGAACATATCTTGCAACAAAAATCGTAAAAGAATCATTAAAAAATTCCCATATTGATCTTAATACCCACTCATCAGAACCTAAAAAAATTTATGTGGCCAAAATTGCCAATTTAAAAGCAGCAATTGCATGTAACCATAAAAAAGGAATTGATCCCAATAATCCTGCCAGTAAAAAGGCGTTAGAAAAATTTGCAGAATCGATAAACAAAAAGGAAGATGCTATTGAAAAAATAAAAAATGATATATTGTCTAATAAATGGAAAACAGAAAAACAGAAAGAAAGGCTAAGATACAGAATGGAGAAGATTCAGTATCAATTAAAACTACAAAAAGAAACACGCGATTATAATTTAGGTACTTCTTTAAGAAATTATATTGATCCAAGAATTATGAAAAGCTGGTTGGATGATGTAGAATTAGATTGGAAAAAGGTGTATCCGTCAACGTTGCAAAGAAAATTTAAATGGGTTGAATCATCTAAGAAATGATCAACTTCTTAGAATCTTCAAATTTAAAAAAAATAATTAAAATATAAGTATAAAAATTGTAATTCTTTTTTATACTATATTATCAAAAGTTAAAGGAGGAATTCATTATTAATAGAATATATATCACAACTGAAATAACAGGAATGAAACGCTGCTGAGCATGCCGGAGTGGCTCAGCTTGGTTAGAGCGTTCGACTCATAATCGAAAGGTCGCGGGCTCGAATCCCGCCTCCGGCATTAAATTCTCTTAATTTCAATATCTCCAAAAAAATATGGAAAAGTATAAACACACAGGAAATTTAAAATCTGAACCTGGTACTAGGATTGGAATGACTCCCACGGATTGCTAAATTACTTTTTAAAATAAATTACGAACTATAAATAAAAATAATAATATAAAGTAAATCCAGGTCAGACAATGTGAACTAGATATTAAGTATGTAGGTAGTGTGTAATATAGTATGGCAAAGGAAGAAAGACACGAAAGAATTCGAAGTAGGTTGAATTATGTAGAAAATAGTGTACTGGCAGTTCCTTATCTAAACCATTTATAGAGATGGTAAACAATCCTAGATTCATTAAATTCATAATTTAAAATAGGAAAGAGAGATAATAATGAGGTAGTATTAATCTCCAAACAATCTATAGCTAATTAAAATTTATAAAGAATATTTATCTGCTGATGTATTATGTCCTCAATTTGACTTTATTTTGAAAAATGTACAATAATAATTATGTAGAACAAGAGAAGTGTTTATTTCGAATGTTCTCTGCGCTCAAAAAAAATGCCATTACAAAAGCATTAAAATATGTTTTCCGTGGTTTTGATATTGCTTTTATTAGCATGTTATTAATCTTTCTAATCCATGATGTCCTTATTGGTCAATCTTCGACTACAACAATATTGTACCAATTATGGTTTTTTAGCATCCCCTAATTGTTGGTAATATTAATTGGTGTGATTTGCCGGCTATTAGCCAGTGTGTTAACTGCTTCAAGACCCAGGTTTTATGTAAATATAACATATGTAATATAAAAAACTGTAGATTTTTTCATAACCATTGACGTCGGAAATCTTACTAACAACGTAATATTAGCATGAAATGATTTATCCTTAAAATAACAATTAATTTTCAAATTTACAAATTTCGAAAATCCTATTGATTTCTTAAGTTGGTAAATAGCCTCATTCTTATCGATAGTCAAAGAAAAAGATCAGGTAACTTACAGCGAAAATTGAAAGGTTATATTATTTATATAACCGAATAAGTGGATACCGAAAATGTGAGGAGTGAAAGGATGGAACCAAAAAGTAAAATATTTGTATTATTAATCTTGCTATTTGTTATTTTGTCTTTTTTAGTTACTGTTAATGCTACAAATAACATTGACAATTTTATAACTGATTTTTTTTATCATTTAGGTGGGGATCCAGGCCTAGATTTATTTATGATCATTGTTTCTTCCTCCGGTGACGTATTTACGATGGTGATTGTTGGAATGATTTTGACTATAATAAGAAGAACTAGAAAGATAGGACTGATTTTTCTAATTTCAATTGTAGTCCTATCTATATCAATAACTTATCTTAAACCGCTTATAAATCGACCATCTCCACTTGAACAGTATATTCCACAGTATAATATTCCTGATAACTATATGATTGAAAATGATAGTATGTCACCTCTATCAAGAGATTTATCTTTTCCATCTAACCATGCTGCACGTGATACTGCTTTTATAATAATTATAGGATATTGGTTTAAGTTCTTTAAAAAAAACACATGGATTGGAAGTTTATTATGGATTTTTCCTATATTGATAGGCATTAGTAGACTATATCTACTTCAAAATTATTTTATTGACATATTGGGAGGAGCACTATATGGTATAATTGTTGCAATATTTCTCATAAATGTATTGAAATTAAATGAACCATTTCTCACAAAAAAATTTAACAAATAGGATTGCTTATATGTGGTTTTTGTTCACTCACAGTTAGTTATAATCCATCCAAAGTGTTTTGTATCATGTATATACTTAATTTCTTTCATCTTAGTTTTTAATTTTCGTTTTCTTAATTGAGAAGTAAATTCTAATTGAAGACTAAGTCCCAGTTTTTTGGCTAATTGATTATTTTCTTTATCTCTTGGTAAAAGAATTCGATAGCTGAAGTTATTTGTTTGTTGAAAGTGCATATAATCCAGGATCATGCTGTTAGAGACAGATTTAACTTGTTCAAATTTTTCTAAAAGAAGAGTTTTATATACCGGTAGATCTCTCCAATAAGACGCGCTTGACATAAAGGGTTACTATCTTTCAAAAAATATTATTAAATTAAAACTGGATCATAAAAGGTTTGAATCCTTTTCCATTTTTTCCGCTGTTGTTGGTTCTTTATCAGAATAATATTTTACCATACCCATCTTTAAGACCTTAAGAGATAGTAATGCGCATTTAATCCTTGCAGGTCCTAAATTGGTCAACCCAATATTTTCTAATACTTCATCTTTGGAGATATCTTTAGCAGTAGTTAATGGCTTATCCATCACCATCTCTGTTAGCATAGATGCACTAGCTTGGCTAATTGCACATCCTTTGCCATCGAATTTAATATCTTTGATTTGCCCTTGTACTACTTTGAGATATATATCAATTTGATCACCACATAAAGGATTGCTATCATGAATGACAACGTCTGCTTTGTCAATCTTTCCCTTATTTCTAGGATTTCGATAATGATCTAGGATTATTTCTCTATATATATCATCACTCAAAGTTGAAACAGTTTAATAGCTTCACCTAACGCATTAATAAAGATATTGATCTCATCTTTTGTATTATAGATATAGAAACTAACTCTAGATGTAGCCGAAACCTCTAACTTTTCCATTAATACTTGAGCACAGTGGTGACCAGACCGAATAGCTATCGAGTGCTCATTTAAAATAGTTGCCAAATCATGAGGATGAATATCACCCAAATTAAATGAGATAATTCCACCCCGATTTTGTAAATTAATATCTCCATATACTTTTAATTGTTTAAGTTCTAACATTCTTTCAATTGCATATTTTGTTAACTCGATTTCATGCTTTCTAATATTATCCATACCTATTTCGTTTAGATAATCCAAAGCAGAACTAAAACCAATCACATCAGCGATATTGGGAGTACCAGCTTCAAATTTATAAGGTAAATCGTTAAAGACTGTATTTTCCTTATGTACTTCTTTAATCATATCTCCACCACAATTAAATGGGTCCATTTCCTGGAGGATATTTTTTTTCCCATACAAGATTCCTACTCCTGTTGGTCCTAACATTTTATGAGCCGAAAATGCAAGAAAGTCACAATCAAGAGAAGTAACATCGGTTTTTAAATGAGGAACAGACTGGGCACCATCAACAAATACAGGTATATTATATGTATGTGCCATATCTATAATTTTGTCTATTGGTATAATATTACCAAGTGCATTAGACATATGACATAATGAAATTAATTTTATACTATTATCTTCACCAAGATAAGATTCTAATTCATTTAAATTGATGTTTCCTGTTTCATCAATTTTTAAATATTTTATTTTTGCGTTTTTTTCTTTAGCTAATATTTGCCAAGGAACGATATTACTATGATGTTCTTGTTCAGATAAAATTATTATATCTCCATTTTCAATATTTTTTCGACCCCAAGCGTATGCTACTAAATTAATTGCTTCGGTAGCATTACGAGTAAAAATTATTTCTTGAGGAGAATTTGCATTAATAAACTTACAAATCTTTTGTCTTGTTAATTCATAAGCATGAGTAGCTTCTTCGGCGATATCATAAACTGCTCTATGAATATTAGAGTTGTAAAATGAGTAATATTTTACAATTGAATCTATTACAGATGAAGGTTTTTGGGTAGTTGAGGCATTGTCAAAATAGACGAATGGCTTACCATTAATTTTACGATTTAGAATTGGAAAATCATTACGTATTTTATTTGTTTCCAATTCGGAGAATTGCATAGTTAATTAGTACCAATTAGTAAATATAAATGGATTGAAGGGAAATGAAAATTTTTCAGATTTCTTTGTAAATACAATTAATCATAGATTATTATCTTCTCTTGTTCGTCCAATAAGTTCCGCCTTTCTTTTTCCATGTCAAAAAATCTTGTATAAGAAGTTTATGATCAAATGCAATTTTTATTTCATTGATTTTATTTATTGGAATCCATGAAATTCCCTGTGCATCATCACCAGCACGAGGATTACCTTTAACAATTAAACTAATAAATACAACAGTTAGCATGTGTCCTCTAGGATCTCTTTTAGGATCAGAATATACTCCTAAAATATCTATGGGCTCGACCTCTAATGATGTCTCTTCATATACTTCTCTTATAATAGCCTCCTCTACAGTCTCTCCTTCATTTACAAAACCTCCTGGTAATGCAAAACAATTTTTATAGGGATCCCTCATACGTTTGACTAATAATATAGAAGAATCCTTGTGAATAATAGCATCAACAGTAGGGATAGGATTTTTATGTATTTTCAAGTGAATCTTTCATTGACAATTGAAAATAATATATATGTTTAATTTACTTCTTAATTCATGCAGTTGTTATGGAGGGAACCTTGGTTAAAACCTCTCATAGATTACGATATTGATTCTGAAAGTTGTAGCTTTTGTAAAAAAAAATTTAATAGGTTATCTTTCGTTACATCATGTGAATTTTGTGAAATAGATATTATGCATGACAAATGTGCTAATTCACATATATTAGAACGCCATTTGTCTGAATTGAAAACAAAAATTAGTCAACATAAAGAAAAAGCATTACATGATTTCCAATAAAATATCTTTTTATTTGGAATATATTAAGCATCTACAATTTTTCTTTGGCACTACTTTTAGAATATAACTCTATGGAATTAATTCAAAATACACTTACTTTCATATTAAAATTAGAAACAAAAAGAAATTTTTATTTTCTTTGATTTATTTTTTAAAAATATGTCCTAATTGAGGAGTAGATAATATGAGTTTTTTAGTATACTCATTTTTTGGAGAAAATATGATTTCTTTGGTTAAATTAAATTCGACAATTTTTCCTGTGTACATAATTCCTATTTTGTCTACCAACTCAGAAATTAAAGCAAGATCGTGAGAAATTAGAATAATACTGATTCCATTTTCTTTAAGGTTTTTCAATAACTTAATTATTTGTGCCTGAACAAGTACATCTAAAGCTGTAGTTGGTTCATCAGCAATGATAATATCAGGTTGTAGTAATAAAGCTAAAGCTATAACAATTCGTTGTTTCATACCTCCACTTAACTCATGAGGGTATTGTCCTAGAACAGATTTGTCTAGCCCTACATTTTTTAGAATTGCTTTTACTTTTTCTTTATCATAATGTTGGCCGTGAGTTTCGAATATATCATTAATTTGGTTTTTTATTGTATATACAGGATCTAATGAATTCATAGCTCCTTGAAAAACAAGAGAAATTTTCTTCCATCTAATTCTGGAATCAAAGTCTTTATCTGATAACTTTGTTATTTCTTCTCCATCTAAAAAAATACTTCCTGTTGTAATTTTCCCAGGAGGTGTTATATTTCTCATTATTGCAGAAACCAATGTGGTTTTACCACATCCTGATTCTCCAGCAATGCCAAGTGATTCACCTTTTTTTAATTCGATAAAAACATTGTCAACTGCCTTTATGCTTTTATTATGTAGAAAGTAAGAGACACTTAGACCATTTATAAGTAATTTATTCTTTAACAAATATAATTATTATCTAACCTTAATAAATATATTTTTCATCCTTATCTCATTTTAGCTCTCTATATATATATGGATTAATAGCATTAATGTGTGAGAATTATTGAAAACTCCTATTTGTTCATTTGATGCTAAAACAGGAATTTTATGTTCAAAATGTGAATCTAAATTAAAAAGTGGTCATCTGTCAATTGGAGATATTGAAGCTGCTATGAAATTAACTCAATTAGCTGATAAAAATAGTATAATTGATAAATTTACACTAGTTGGAGCTCACAAAATTGATGAAGAATTGATATTGATACTGCCAACATCGGATATTAGTATATTACGTTCCAATCTGGACTTATTAGATTATATAAAAAAGGAATTTAATAATAGTGTCTGGTTCATTGAAAGCGGTGCCACAGAAAGAAGATTTATTGAAAATTTGATATTTCCGGTGAAGATTGTTTCAATCAATTTAGTTTGGTTGCCTGATGGAAATAAACTTACAAAAATAATAATATCCAAAAAGAAAAATATCAATACTAAAATAGATACCAAACTCATTACTAAAATTGCAGAAAAAATTAGAAATATAGAATTGCTTGTAGAGTATATTGATTAAATATATAACAATATGGAAAAAATTGAAATAAACCATATTTGATATTAATTCAATTGAAAGAAAAAATTAAGAGAACTCATTTTGCTAATGAATTAAAAGAAAATATACTTGGAGAGAAAGTAACGGTTGGTGGCTGGATTGAAGATGTACGTGACATTGGAAAAATAATATTTTTAATAGTTAAAGATACAACTGGTTCAATTCAAGTTATAGTTGATCCAGAGAAGTTTCCACAAATAAGAGAAATACCTAGACAAAGCTCTATCATAGTTTCTGGCAAGATACAAAAAAGCAAAGCAAAAGTAATGAAAGTAGAGTTAAAATTAGAAGAGGTTGTAGCCATTTATTATTCTAAACATTCCCTGCCAATTGATCCGACTGGCCGATTAGAATCATCTCTTGATAAGAGACTCGATGCAAGAGCATTAGACTTAAGAAATGAAAATGTTTCTAAATTATTTATTATAAGATCTATTGCTTTACAAATTGTTAGAAAAACTTTACTGGATATGTCTTTTCTCGAGGTAAATACTCCGAAGATTATAGGAAGTGCTAGCGAGGGAGGTGCAAATTTATTTGAATTTGACTACTTTAAAAATAAAGCATATCTTGCCCAAAGCCCTCAGCTTTATAAAGAACAGCTTGTACTGGCATTAGATCGTGTATTCGAAATAGCACCATATTTTAGAGCAGAGAAATCTAATACTGTAAGGCATTTAACAGAATTTTATAGTGTTGATATTGAAGCCGCTTTTTTAGACCATTATGATATAATGGAAATAATGGAAAGAGTAATAAAAAATGTTATAATCGGTATAAAAGATTCAGCTTTGCTAAATTTTACAACAAATGATTTTCTAAACAAGGCAATTGAAACAAAATTTCCAAGACTTACATATCAGGCATGTATCAACGAACTTAAAGAGAATGGTGAATGTGTGACGTATGGAGATGATCTATCAGATTCATCTTTAAGAACATTGGGTCGATTACATCCTGGTTTTTATTTTATAACAGAATGGCCTTTAAAGTTAAAACCCTTCTATATTCTAGAAAATAATCAGGATCATTTTCTTTCTGATTCATTTGATTTACAAATTGGTTATTTGGAGTTAATATCAGGAGGATCACGACAACATGATCCCACTAAAATTAGACGTAGATTAGCAGAACAGGGTCTGAATCCAGATAAATTTTCAGAACACTTAAAAGTTTTTGATTGGGGAATGCCCCCTCACGCTGGTTGTGGTTTAGGTCTTGATAGATTAATTATGTGTTTAACAGGATCGACGAATGTAAGAGAAGTGGTATTGTATCCAAGGGATCCATATAGAATTAGTCCTTAATTAAATGTATATTTATTTCATGCATTTGATCTGTTTGGTCCAATATAAATGCTTTAAAGGTATGAGAAAGAGTAGAATAAATTAACCAAACAATAGGATTAATGAACATAAAAGTTTTGTCCATATCGGAAGGAATAGGTTGGGAAGGATGTGAGTGAAAAATTGCTATAATATCTAACTTCATTAATCTCGCTTTATTATAGGCATAATATAGATCGTCCGTATCAATATTAAACTCAGTAGATGAATTCGATGAATTATTCATAGGTAAAATATAATGAACAACCGGCTTGAAACTTGATTTTTTACCTAATAATAATGCGCAGGATTCTTTGGGGAATGTGCTAATTGCTAATTTCGCTAGTGCATCTAAATGCTTATGATGAATGGATATATTTGGGTTATACATAAAATGTAGAAAGAAAGTATCCTTTATATCCATACACAAAAAAGCACAAAATAATGTTATTCGTAAATAGTGAAATAAACATTGATAATATCATATATTCTATAAAAATTTTGGTATAGAAAAAATTCAACTCTATATAGAAATAACTGAATAAAATTATTCTATCTGAAATTTGGCCTTCATATATGGATGTATTGTACAAAAGTAGTCATATTGTTTTTCTTTGAGATCAGAAAGCAAAAGAGTATAATTAGCATTTCCCATGATTATAGAAGAATCAAAAGATTTACCATCATCCTTCAAACTAGTTACTGTATGAGGGACATTATCTTTATTTATCCATATGATACCAACATTATCCTTCTTGACTACCAATTCTTGGGGATCATAATCTGGATTTCCTTGGGCTGAAGATCCTGCGAGAATATCTACTATAGCTAATTGTGTTACATCAATATTGGTGACAGGTTTTTGATCGGATTCCATTTCTTCAGTTGTTTCTCGGGATTCAGCTTGAGGATTTTGAAGCTGGCTTCCAAGCGTTGAAAAAGAAATAATACCTATTATAACTGCAACAACAAATGATGCCAGATAAAGTTTCACTTTGGAACTATTTCTATATATGCCGAGAATTACTGCAGCTGCCGGAACAGAAATAAGTATTAGTATACCAATATAAACAAATATCGTAGGCGTTTGTCCACTTGAATAGATAGCACTAACTAATCCAATTATAATTAATACTCCTAATGTTATAAATGATCCTAGTTTAGCTTTCTTCGATGAGGGAAATCCATCTTTAAAAATGCCTGGCGTCAAAAAAATCATACCTATTAAAAGCGTCAGCAAAGAAACAGCATGCATTCCATCCAGAAATGTTTTTGCAATACCCGATAGAGAGACAAAGACACCTACAATCCCTATAGAAGTCAATCCTATGCCTGGCGTTAACAAGTCCCAATCTGGCATGCTTTATAAGTTGAAGAATTTCGGTATAATTTTAACCTTTTCAACGAATATTAAGATAGAATATGTATAGTTATAAGAATTTAATAGGTTAACGAATAAAATAAATCCAGGAGATGTGAATAAAATTTGGAGATCCAATGCAGTGGACATAAGATCATATATTGAAGTTTCAAAACCTCGTATTATAATTGTTTTAGTAATAACAGCAATAACCTCTTTACTAGGAGCAACTAGATTTGACAGTACTCCCTCATTACCTTGGGACGTGTCTCTCTGGCAAGTTGGTTTTTTGGTCTTAGCTGGTGCACTTGCATCCATGGGATCTAGCGCATTAAACCATTACTATGATAGGGATATAGATAAATTGATGGTACGAACAGCTAAAAGGCCAATCCCATCAGGTAAATTATCTCCAAAAAGTGTTTTAATTTATGGTCTGTCACTGAGTATAGCTTCAGTAATAATTGCCTGGTTAACTTTAAATCCTGTGTCTACTTTTATGATTGCTTTGGGAATATTTTTCTATGTTATAATATATACACTTTGGCTTAAAAGATCAAATTCCTCAAATATTATAATTGGAGGATTCGCTGGAAGCGCAGCATCGATGGCAGGATGGGCGACTACTACTGGCACTATTGATTTAACAGGGTTTTTGGTAGGTTGGCTTGTCTTTATGTGGACCCCTCCTCACTTTTGGTGTCTTGCAATAAAAACACGAGAAGACTATGCAAGTGTAAATGTTCCTATGTTACCAGTTTTAATAGGAAATCAAAGAACTGCCAAATATATCTTCATTAACACTGCTATATTGCTTCCTTTTTCTATTTCCTTATATTTTTTCGGATTAGGTCTTTTATATACTGCCATAGCCTTAATTTCGGGTACTCTAATGCTAGTTTATCATTATAAATTAACTAAGAACCCTACTCCAGAATTCGCGTGGAAAGCATACAAAGTAACTGCTCCTTATCTTGTGATAATATTTATTGCAGTTGCGCTTGATGCCCTTTTTTACTATAAGATCTAATTAAAAATATTAATCAGATCTGTCGTGATCTTATTATTCGATTATTTTATTAATTCTATTCTTCTCTTATCTTTGGAGATCCAAGATACTTTTAAAAGTCCATATATTTCCAGGTCCAATAATATCTTATTTATTTCAGGAAGGTCGAGTTCTATTCCTTCTTTAGAAAGGACTGAAGTTAATTCTGAATCAGTTAATGTATTAGATTGTTTTATTTTTTCATAAACGATGTTTCTGATAGGATATCTCATAAACTAGTTAAAACCGGATTTAGCAGTTATATTTCTATGGTGAAAAGAAGTGGTTATTTGATGTTTACTGATTTTCTACTTATATTCATAACTTGTATTTCGCTAACACCATCAGTTTTTTTTATATATTCTTCGAGAGAATCCATTTGTCCTTCTACGTCGTTTAAACTAAAATCGCATATCAAGGAATTAAGTCCAAAAGCAATAGGTTCCCTTTCATATCTTTCTAAACCCATCCCATTTGGTATAGTTGACTTTAATTTGGAAATTACTTTATCAAGATCTGTGTCAGCTTCTGATGGAAGAATCTTAATTCTAGCAATGAGTCGTGACATTTTAAGGGCCTTCGAAACTACAGTTGACACATTTATACAGACGTGCAAATTCTCTACAGCTTTGACATCTCCATAGCAGTACATAACCACAATTTGGACAATAAAATTTTACACATTCATCATTTGGCATAATAGGTCTATTACAGGATGAACAAACAGGCAATTGTAATGTTGACATATTAAACCTAGTGGAAAAACACCGAATTTATATTTTGCTTAATTTAGAAGATGCCTAAATTCATTTCCTAACAATGTGCTTATTAATTTAATAGCTTTTTTTGATCCTAATATCTTTGATAACGCTAAGCTATGAAAATCAAAATTGGCAGATCTTGAAATCTCTAAAATGTCTGAATCAGAAACGATAGCAAAAAGAGCATCAATAGATTTATTATCTAATCTTTCCATAATCTTTCTAAAAAAAAGCATTCTTTGGAACTCTTTACCAAATATTGAAAACCAGTCTCTCTCATAATCATTTAATAACGAATTAAAAATTCTTTTTTTATAGCGTGCGATATGATTTCCAGCCAGAATTCCCCCCATCCCGCATGAAAAAATTCCTCCAGCTGTGGTAGGTTTTGTTTGGCCAGCTGCGTCACCAATGATTATGGTATTATCATAAACAAATTTTTTTAATGGTCCTCCTACCCAAACAGGGGCATAAATTTTCCTTATTATAGAATATTTAGAACCAAAACTTTCTATAAATGATTCCAATCTTTCTAATGTATTTATTTTCCTGCCGGCTACTCCGACCTTGCCTTTGCCATTTCCACTTGGGATTATCCAAGCAAAGAAAGCAGGGTATTTTTCTTTATCAAATTTTACTAGTATTTCATTAGGATTTATCCAATCTGCATAAATTTCATATTGAGCTGACTGCAAAACACCTTCTCGATTGTGATTATTTATAAGAGAAGCAATACCTCTAGCATCAATAAAAAACTGAGAATAAAAAACATTATCTTTAGTTTTGATTATGAACTTATTATTCGAACTATCATAATTTATTGACATTACTAGGCTCCTAGTTCTTATTTCAGTTCCTAATTTCTGAGCCTGAAATGCAACTTGTTTATCGAGTTCTCTTCTGTCTAGTACAATTATTTCTCCTCGATTTGTACTTATTTCAAATCCTTTTTTTGATGAAGCAAATTTTGCTTTATTTACCTCGTTTAAGATTGCTTTACTGGATGGAATTATTCCTAACTTCTTTAATCCTTCAAGGCTAACTAAACCCCCGCAATGCTCAGGAGTACCAATTTCATAATCCTCTTCTAATACTGCAACTGACATACCAGATCTTGAAATTTCTCTAGCGCATAATAATCCAGAAATACTCCCACCTACAACAATGGAATCAAACCTATTTTCCATGATATTATAAAATTATTTTAATATTAATAATTAAAATGTATTTTCCATGGGCGTGAAACAAGTGATAATAGTAAGAAAAGATTTGAAAATGGGAATTGGCAAATTAGCCGCACAGGTGGCTCATGCTGCAATATTAGCTAGTGAAAAAACAAGAAACAAAAATTTTGAATGGTTTAAAGAATGGTTTACTGTCGGCCAACCAAAAATAATTTTAAAAGTTAATTCATTAAAGGAATTAGAGGAAATTCATAAGCTAGGGCAATTTAATAACTTGCCTACTGCTATTGTTATAGACGCTGGATTAACTCAACTTGACCCCGGAACTGCCACTTGTGTCGGAATTGGACCCGCACCTGATAATTTAATAGACAAAATTACTGGTGGCTTAAGACTACTTTAACAAATTAGTTGAAAAGAGCAAAATTTATAGTCAAAACGCTGTAAAAGTAGAGGATAACATTATAAGTTTAACAAAATAACAAATATTAAATCAACGGCTTATACATTAGTTAAAAATTATTAACACAAATCTTTAATTTCAATCTTTCATTATAAATAATAATATTTGCGCAAAAAAAAAAAGAATTCTATTCATACTTCTCAAATTACATTAGATGAAGTTTTAATTAAAAAATTCGAAGAAAAGATAGAAAAAGTGCTTTTAATTAGCAATAAGAATAACTACCCTATTGTTTTGTATAGAAGAACTATCGAAGAAAATGAAGTTAGTATTGAGGAAGAAATAGCAAGCGTATCCGACAAATATGTAGTAGTTCAAATTTTTACTCATGGCGGATATCTGCCGGTCTTATTTAGAGAACAACATATCTTTACTCCTGCGGAATTTCCTTATTGGATTATAAAGAGAAGTCGCAGTATGGTATTACAATGTTTGGACAATATTGATGAAATTATAAATAATGATAAGGATGGATAACTTACGACTTTAATCCACAAATATATAGATACAAACTCATTAGATTATTTTTAATATAATTCTCTACTATGATATTTCTCATTCATTGTTCTAAAATAAACAATCCAGGCATCCTATCACCTGCCAGATACCTTAAGGTGGCCCCACCGCCAGTTGATACATGACTTACCTCTTTTTCAGACACACCTGCTTTTTTCATTCCTTCCATTGTATCCCCTCCACCAACAAGAGTTGTGGATCCTCTCCAATATGCAAGTGCCATACTCTTAGCAATATTTATAGTTCCATTGGAAAAATCATCCTTTTCAAATAATCCCATTGGTCCATTCCAAAAAACTGTGCCTTTTCTAGTAGAACCAATCTGCGAAGAAAAATTTTGCATGGTCTCTTTTCCAATATCAAATCCACTCATTCCATCTGGTATGTTTTCCTTACAGTAAATAGGAGGTGAGTTGTCTTGGATTGATGATACAAGATGATCAGTAGGTAAAAGAATTTTTTCACCATATTTTTCAAGGGAGATATCTACCCAATTCAGGTGGTCATAATCAATGAGAGAGTTTCCAATTTTATATCCTTTTGATTTTAAAAAAGTATAGGCTGCAGCTCCTCCTATCAAGACTTTATCTGCTTTTGGCAATAAATTCTCCAATGCACCGATTTTGTCTTTAATCTTCACACCACCAATCACTATTTTAAATGGACGAATAGGATTTTCCTTTATCATGGTCAAATATTCAATTTCCTTTTTTAAATTAAATCCACCTAATTTAATATTAAAAAGTGTAGCAGCTCCATATGTTGAGGAATGTTTTCTGTGAGAAGTACTAAATGCATCATTAATATAAATATCTGCCAGAGAGGCAAGTTTCTTTGAGAATTCAGGATCATTAAGTTCTTCTTCCTTATAAAAACGAAGATTTTCTAATAATAAAACACCATTACATGGAAGGTTTTTAATTTTGTTCTCAACTTCTTCTCCTATAGAATCATTCACAAAGCTCACTTGTGCTTTAGAAAGAATTGCTGATAATCTGTATGCTACAGGTTTTAGCGAATAATCATTTTGACGGTTTTTAGGCCTTCCCAAGTGAGAGGCCAAAATTACTTTGCAATTTCTTTTTGTAAGATATTCTATTGTTGGAAGTGACATTCGGATTCTATAATCCTCACCAATATGACCGTTTTTCATACTCACATTGAAATCGACTCTTACAAAGGCTATTTTCCCATCATATTCTTTATCGTCTAGATCCGGTAGAAATCTCATATCACTTAGATAAGAAAAACATATCTCATACAATAAAGGTTATGATAATTAAAGTAAGGTTAAATACCAAGTAAAAAAAACTTCAACTATATAATAATATTTTTATCCAAAAATTATACTATGAAAATATATTCATATTAAATTTTTATAAAAAATGTCTAGCAATAAATAAATTTTATCTATAATCCAAAAATATACCTTATCCTATGACTTAAAAAATAATTTATTAAATTAGTAGAATATTTTTCTGTATTCTAAATAACTATTACAGCAATTGTAAATTCTTTACCATTGATTGGACAATAATTAGAGATAGGATAAAATGCTAAAGTATAATAAAACATTAAGTGGTGTAAAAATAATATAATTGTACCTATAGTAATTGAAATTATAAAAATATAAATGAAGTTATAACAAAAATTGTAAAGCTTAAAAATTTATGGATTATTTTAAATTCGTTATACGAATTTCTGTTGGACAACCTATTTTGCTAGATGCTATTTTAAAACCTTCTTTTGCTAATGAAAGATTATCTAAAAGAACATAGGCTTCAATAATCGTTTGGCCGGGTTTAAGACGTGCAGCTAAACCGGTAGCTTTCCCGAAAGCTCTTCTCATCCCTTCCTGAAGTCGATCGGCACCAGCTGTTGCAATCATTTTATTTTCTCGAAGAAGGACATGTGGATAAACTTTCAATTTGGAAAAGAATGTATCTTCTCCAGCTTGTGCCATTCTTTTATTGACTGCCAATCTAGCAGCTTCCAACGCGTTATGTCGTATCTGTATTTTTTCAGTCACTAATAATTCTAACTTTAAATCATAATCATTGCTAGCACGTCCCGAAGAAAATTTTGCAATCTTAGATTGAGGTTTGCCCGCAATATATTCCCTTCTAACATACGGCATTCCACGAGGTTCTCTATAATTAGCACCTTTCATTTTAAATCACGAATCTTTTATATTTATAATAAACTTTGATTTATTCGTTTACGTTGGAGGATGTGATCATGTCAAATGATATCGATACAGAATTTTCTTTTGTAATAGAAGGTATTCTAGATTCAAAGGGGATCATACTGATTGAGTCGGTTAAACACCAAGATCAATTAAGAAGTAAAGGGTATGGAGAAAAAATGAAGGATATTTACATCCTAGAAAATTATGAGGCTCTTTTTTTGCTGTATTCTAAAAGACTAGTACTTAAACAACAAAATACTATACTGGATTTTTCAAATTTTCTCCAAATATTATTGAAAATTGACCTATCTATATTTACAAAATTTGTAATATTTAGGGATCTTCGTACGCGTGGTTATATTGCCAAGGAAGGTTTCGGATTTGGGAATGATTTTCGAGTGTATGAAAGAGGCGAATATTCCAGAAAAGCTGCAAAGTATGTAATTTTTGGTATAAATGACGGTATCAGTATCAAGACAAATGAATTATTTGAAAATATTCGTTCGATAGAAAAAATGGGGAAAGAAGCAATTATAGCAGTAATTGAGAGAAGAGGCGAAATTATTTATTATAAGGTTAATTTAAAAAAATTTTTTCCGAATATCAAATAAATCTAGACCGAAACTTAGTGTAATAGCTCATAGATCTCAAGATAAATTTATTTTATGCAAATTATTCACCAGTTATACTATAAAAATAATGATGAATCTGATAGTCCCCCTATTATTATGGAAACATGTAAAATGAAGAGAATACCGGACTACTGAATTTTATAGAATTGCTCCGACCGGGATTTGAACCCGGGATCGTCGCCTTGAGAGGGCGAAATGCTTAACCGGACTACACCATCGGAGCTCATAAGTTTATAATTATATTGTTATAAAAGTTCTATTACTCAATATCACGTACAAAAAAGATTTTATATACGAAAAATTCTAATTAAGTGCCAAATTCAAATAAATTAAAAAGGTTTTTTGTTATGCCGTAATTACCGGCGCGGTTAATGGTTCGATTATCTTTTTAGTTCTAGCACGTAATTTAGCTTTATATTTTAAATTACGTGGTTTTGTTCTTAATCTATATCCGCAGCATGGACACCATAAACCGTCCCATTTTATAAATATCTCACATATTTGACAACGCTTTTGACCACTAGCATATCTCCCAGATCCAACAGGTTTTTGTGCTTTATGTCTTACGCAAATACCTTTACAAGTCATAGTATTTATATGGCCAAAACTACTATTTAAAGTTGAGTAATGCTCATTTATGATTAATAAAGAGTTTATAAACACGCTTTTAGAGCATAAAAAAAATAAATCTTTTGGATATGTTATTTAATTGAAAGATTTTTCACTTCAAATGCCTCATTCATTGAAAGGTATTCTTCTATCTTCATTTTGACATCATCAGTCTCAGTATCTTCCATTCCAGATAAACCAGCTTTGAAAGAAATATTATTTCCAGAAACTTTAACATCCTCTATTTCCATGTCCGCATAAACATTCGCTAATTCCGACACCCAATCCTGAGCTTCCTGTTGGTCTATTCCATTTGTTTCAATATTTACATTAAGCATTTTTGTCATTCAAAGACACCTAACCTTCATAATAAAAAGACATTAATAAATTTGCCTAAATTTTAACAGCAATAAATAATTATAATGTTATTCAGATTCCTCAAACCGCCAGTGCTTTATCAACTCTTTATCAAATTTAGATATTTGTTCCTCATTTAATGAATCTCCACAATTTTTATGAGTAGGTACAACAGTCATTCCTGCTAATTTAAATTCAACTTCATAAAAATGAACTGAAGGGCAATCACACATTGTGAAATATGTTACAATATTATATTTATATCATTATAATTAAAAAAAATAATATAATAAACATTTATCAATCCTTTTTTAGTAATACAAGTAATGACAAAAGGTGAACTCTCAAAATTGCAGATATCTATTATTTCAGTATTAATATCTTCTGCTGTACTGGCCACGACAGACCTTTTATTTTCAAATGCGTTTGCCGTAGACGATAATTGGTATGTAGGAGAAGGTGTAACTAAAGATATGTATGTAAAATACAAAATGAGTCATTTTGATACTAATAATGGTCGAGAATTTACTATGACAATATATTTCAAGGATCAGGACGATCAAGGAAATTGGATATCACCAGTTTTTGTGGAAGATCAAGGAAAAGTAATTAACGGAACATTCCTACTAAGTCCTTTAGATTTAACTGCTCTAGGAACATCTCAAATTCCTCCTGAAATGACAAAATATAGAAGCGCTTATGCCAATTCATTGCAATGGTTAGCAGCATTTGTTCCTAAACCTGGCCAATCTCTGAATGCTGGATCATGGGGTAAAATAGCATCTATTGGTGGTTCTGAGATTAAACCCGTAGGTCATCAAGAATTAAACATTCCAGCATTTCAAGATCCAGTAGATACTGTCAGAGTTGAATATTACAAAGGAATAGCGAGCAACACCTACATTTTGAATGAATTCCCTTATCCAGTAATGGCGAAAACCTATGTTGACGTCACCACAGGGTCTGCGCCGATCCAGTTTCAGTATATTTTGGTAGAGACGGGAAAAGGTGAACCAGCCATTCCAGAATCGTCTATTGTTGAGGTGACCCCTCCCTTGAAAGAGAGAACTGAAAGAGGTGATTTTTATGTTTCTTTGGATTGGAATCCTCCTACTATAACTTCAGGGGAAGAAACTACATTTAATATAGAAATAACAGACAAAGATCAATTTCCTGTTACTCAAGCTAGCTACGATTTTATAGTAATAGGTTCAAACAATACTATATTGTTAGATTTGAAAAATCAGTTAGCACGAGAGGGTACCAAATCTCATAGTATTACATTTGATCAGCCCGGGATAGTAACAATTAAAATTCAAGTGAATAGTGTAAAGGGTGTTACCACAGGAATTTTTACTGAACTAGTAGAATTTCAGGTTCCAGTTAAATAGATAATAATTCCTCCATCTTTTTTTCTAGGTAATATTAATAAGTTCAACAAGTTCTGTTAAAACAAAAAGTTTGTCAAGTAAGAAACGTTTAATTCTAGTAATTGTTGGGTTATTAGTAGTTATTTTTATCGTCGTAAATATTGTTATAATCACATCAAATAGCGGATTTAATAATATTACTAGATCAATTGAAATCCCTGATAAGCAGGACTTATGGTCAGCTGGAAATACAATTCAGGATGGTGACCAATTCTTGTATAATTTAACGATAGAAAATAGAAACCAGAGTGTAGACAACTATTTAATCAATATCCTATTTCGAAATAGCCAGAATTATTGGAATACTGAATTTACTATATCTAACGAAAGTAAATCAGCAAAAATTTATTCTGAGTTATCAAAATCTAATCTGCTTATGAAAGAGAAACAATTTAAAAATCAAAAATATATTGATATTGTTGAATCATCAATATTACAAATAAAAGATATCACAAGAGAACCAAAATATTTAGCAATTGGAGCAAAATGGGATTCGATTAATACTGGAATAACCACTATTCCTATCAAAATTACTTCAAAAGAATATTTGTTCTCAAAAGTTGGAAAATTGGAAACATTTGTTTTGAGTTACCAAATAAAAGATCGTAGCAGCAATATGTGGATTTCAAAGAACTTGCCATTGCCTGTGAAAGCTGAAATTTACAATGAGGTGGACAAATTAAAATATAAATATGATATAATAAGGGTAAATAGAGATATTAAATAAGAATGAAATATTCAGTTTAATGTTTAAATAATACATTTGTCAATATCCAATTAACATAATTTTCAACATCTTTATCAATACTAACCCAAATATGTATTGACCCTGGTAATAATTCTAGTCTTCCCTTCTTAAATGATATACGAACTCCTTCCTTTCCTTCATACATATAAGCATCTGAAACTGTTGCGCCTGGTAGAGTTTCTATTGCTTTAGATTTTACTACTTCACGTGAGATGGAAAAGTTTTTTCTAAAGCGATCAACAACAATACCAATATTTTCGCTTCCATAAGAATCAAATATATATATTTTTTTAGGATCTGGAAAATGCAACTTTAAATCTATTCCATATCTTGCACCTACAAATTGAGCTATTTCGTTTATTTTTGAATAAATCATATTTGGATTACTTTTCAAATATTTATTAAAGAAATCTTTATTTGTATTAAAGTTCATTTTTAAATCTTCAATAATATTATTAAACATCATAAATATCACATCATTCTATATCTATTTATATTCTCCTATACTTTTTAGATATATAACTAAATTATGTCTATAAAAAATATCAGTTCTGAAAAAGAAAATATAAAAAATTATCAAAATACCTGTTCAGAATTTCTTAAAGATTTATCATTTGACTATCTTAATTGGGTCGATAGATATAACCTTGCTCCGGAAGAATCGAAAATTAGAAAACAAAAAATTAATAATATTGTTATCAAATCAAGTCATATTATCTATAAGTTTGGGGACACAATAAAAAAGATAGATATCATTATGAATGATGGCATCTCTAAAATGGCAGAATATACAGCAGGCTATCCTTTTCAATTTTCGATTCGGGTAAATAATTTAACAAGCTATACATACAGTCCTAGAGGTGAAATAAGAGTAAACATAAAAGCCATTCCAAATTTTGGAAATGAAGTTAGGATAGGTAGTTACGACAAGAATAATTTAATTTTATTAAACGCTTCATCACCTGTTAATTATTCTTTTAACAAATCAAGCCTAGAATCTGCCGATATATTAGATGATTACATAATAATTGATGCCAAAAATTGTCATAAAAATGAGATCATTTCGGCTACTGTAATTGTAGAAGAGATTAAAGATAACATTGTCTTTGAAAAGAGAGGCTTTTCAACATTGATTTTAGTTACCGAAACCTAACTTATGAAAACACGATTCAGACTGATGATGTATTTTAAATCTCTTTCATTATATTATTGAATACTACTTTCAGAAGTAAAATTTTCATTAAGACGCTTACCTGAATGAGAACATAATATTTAGAAATATAAACTAATATTGTTTCTAGGAAAGACACTAAGTTTTATTTGGTATTCGTAAGTAAAATAAATCTAAATTGCTTTATTTGAAATGAAACTATAAATATCAACAAGAAGGAACATTTTCTGATTTACAGTATTCTAATAGTATTTAATAAGTAACATAAATTAAATATATTCTAAAACAATATTTAAGAATATGAATTAGATTAATGTATTAATTATCTTAAAGAAAAATTACTTTGATTAATCACACAAAGGAAAGGTTTGAGATTTATTTTTTATAAAAATTCAAATCCATGTCAAAATATAAAAGGTCATGATAGAATATGATCATTATAAACCTCTCTCATCTAAAAAATAATCACCACTCACATTTCCATCTCTATGAATCGATATACTCAAGAGTCCAGCTCAAATCAGTTCCTTTCCAAATAAAAAAGGCTAAATAACCAAAATAACTGAAATCGTATGGGCGACGATCGTCCAGTTTGGTCTAGGACATCAGATTGCCAATCTGGTAACCCGGGTTCAAATCCCGGTCGTCGCATTCTTTATAGAGAAAGTTTCTGTTAACTCTTACCACTTCCACAGGCACAGAAACCAAATTCATCAAATGGAGAATTACAAATTTCGCATTTTTCGAAGAATTTAATATCCCAGATATGTTTTCCAAATAATTTATAATGAGTATCAATTTCCTTCGGAATGGGTGATATAACACTATCTTTAATACGCTGTAAATCGCTATCCTCGTAAGGTTTTTTTTTGTTTTTAGATCGTCTTTTCATATTTCATATTTGATTGTTTTAAATTCGACTTGATTAAATCTACAGCTGTGGATATGCGTTCTTTTTTTGGAAGTTGAATAAGAAAAATATTGGATGAGGAGATATGTCCATTACTTTTTGGAATAATTCCTAGCAATCCACTTTCATTTAATGCATCAAAAAAATTCATCGAAGTATTGCCCGGAATTAAGAAATTTTCTTCAATTCCTAAGTCTATAAATTCTAGCTGAATATCGACAAATACATAATGACCATCATAAAAAATATTTAGTAAAACATCAACCACATATTTTTTCCCTATACATTTTTCCATAATAATATCGTACAAATCTTGTTGAACATATATACAAGGAACTTTATTGTCCGCATATTCAATTACTCCAACTCCCTGTTCATGAACATTGCTAATTAAGTCATTAAGAGTAGTAAATTGTCTAAGTTTCACTATCTATCATACAATTTATAGATATTTTAGTCTATTCATAATAGTCTTAGAACAAAAAAAATTCAATAGAGGTTTATCGATTTTGCTAATAAAAATATTTTATTGTTATCAGCCATAGTATGCAGATTACGATTAATCTTATCATAAATATAGAGTAAATCAATTATTTTTGATCGATCTAAATTAATAGATAGGGAATCGTTTTTGGTAGTTGTAACCTTCGGATAGTTAACATCCTTCACTGTCGTTCCAATATTATTAACGACTGTACTTTTCATATTAGTTAAAGTTGATTCATTTAAAAGCATTGTGATTTGAGATGTTGAACCACTATGATCTTTGTAGATTATGTTGACGGCTTCTTCTTCTAAAGGTAAATAATATTCATATTTACATTTTATATTATGTCGGTGAAGATAATTTATTAATTCTCTCAATGAGTTTACAATTTCTTTCTTTATATCCTTAGTGGAGTCAATATGGTTTTTAATTTTAATATAGTCAGAAATTGATATATCTACAAGGCTTCCCTTTATTTTTAAACCCGGATAGGTTTTACGTAATGTTTCATCCAAAATTTGTTCACTTATTATGGACATTTTTTTGTTACTTGCTGTTTCAAACGCACTATACATTATATTCAATATAGATCTTAAATTTCTAAAGTCAAAGTCTTCATATAATATTTTTATTTGTGAGAAAAGTTCCTTTCTTTGATCATTTGTTATAGTAGTAGGTAGATTATAAAAATTAATATATTCTAATACTATATCGGATATTTCTTCGAAAGAATTTGATCCAGCGAGATCGATTTTATAATTAGCCTTCTCTAGCCTATCGTAAACTGAACTATCTTCAGAGGCTATCTTTAGATATGAGGAAGGAGTGAGAATTAGCATTAAAATCGTATTTGGTATATGAGCATTAATAATAGCCTTCATAAATGAAAGTGTTTCTTCATTGTTATTGAATTCGTCGAATTGATACAAAGAAATCTTATTAAATAATTTTAAATTAATTTTGGATAAAGTCGAAAGACGATTTATCATATCCATTAAAGTGACGGATTCATTATTTTCAAATTGATTTTCTATAATAGTCTTAATTATAGATATATCATTTTTCGAAAAATCCTCATCTCCAAGAATATTATCAATATATCTCAAATTAGGCTCCAATTTATTTTCTAATATCTGAAGAATTTTATTATCAATACCTTTACCTGATAATGATTCAAAAAATCCTAATCTAAATATTTTTTTTGCAATTTTGTTATCTGATTTAATTCGATCTTTTAGATAATAAAGTAATTCTTTTTTCAAAGTATACAAGTACTCAGATTCAAACCCACGAATCATAGCTTGATAAATACTTGGAATATTTTTTGGGTATATTTGTGACATGTCAAGATAAGAAATAATTGCTTTTTCCTTTGTTCCTGAAATTTTTATATTAAGTGTGAGATGCGTTTTGCCTGAGCCTACATCTTGAATAACTGTAATTATTCTGAATTTTTCACTAGGGTCACTAGTTTCCGATTGTTTTACAAGATCTTCAATACATGACAAAACTGAATTTCTAGACTCTTGATGCCTTTTTCCACCTAAGATGTGAGCATCCTCTAAAGTGGGTGTAGGATTACTTGGAAAAGGATTTTTGTTAAGGTTATATGGATACAATTACAAGCACCTTACATACCCGTATACCAAGCCACGAATCATAATTCCTTCATTACCACCTGTAGACAATTCATATTTTGATCTATCTTCATTAACTAATTGTTCGGCGAGGTCATAGAATTCTTTTTCTGAAATCTCATATTTATGAGAGAGATCATTTCTAAGAGTAGCTAACGGAACCCATCCGATTGAATCCGAGTATTTGCAGATAGTTGAATCAAAATCTTCACTAAAGTTTTGTAAATTAATTACCTTTTGTGGATTAGAAATACTATTTTCAAAGGGATTATTATTAGTAGTTGTTGCCAAGATTGAATCCATTATAACAATCATCTTACCTTCTATTTTTTCTATATGTTTATCAAATGAGGTCGATAGTTTTTGGAAAGAAAATTGAATTTCTTTTAGTATTTCAAAAGTATATTTGAATTTTGGATCGGAATCCAAGAGATATTGAAAATAACCGTCTTTATGCCAACAATAATTTGTACTCCCCTTTTTTGATACGATAATTTTGTTTTGTTTTATCCATGTGTTCAATATATTATCCAGATTTACTGATGAAAATTCTTTAGTTAGATCAGTTTTTTTCACTCCAGATAAACCTGAAGAAAAAATTTTGTCAAATATTTTTTCTTCTAAAGACATAGAATACAAGTTTGATTTTTGTATAAAAGATCCTTTGTATGTTTATACTTTATAATTAGCTAATTTAGTTTAACTTTTAATATAGAATCAAATAAAGATAAATGGAATGATGAAATCCTATTCTGAATAATGATGAAAGCACTAGGGTATCTGACCGCATATAGTTGTATTGTTCATAAATTTTGTTGAAGATAAATCATAAATGTTACATTCTCTTCTATACCTATGGTTTGTTATCTCCAAACAGCAATGTAAGATAATTTTACAACAAGCCTATTTTTCCTATCGGATGTAGCATATACATTGAAAATACAGGCAGGAAGAACTGCCTAAGAGGCATGGTTAAATTAGCATTCTTGACCTTGGTGTTAATCGATTGAATAACAGTTGCATCTCTTCTATAATACAATCTTTTTCCTTTGCGTTTGCTAAATAAACTTGTAACCATATTTTTATCTTCCTTATTTTTGCTGAAAATTCGTAATATTATTATTATGAATACCTTTTTGTGTCTAGAACTTTATGAGAAACCTTTACTAGTTTTAGTAGTATATCGTTGTGAATGAAGTGTTAATGTGTTGAATTAGTTATTAAAGATGTTCTTAGGTTGTATACTTGTTCATTATATTAACAATTTGATTACAATTGTTTAGCAGCTATGTAAATACTTGTTGTTGTTGAACTTTTCCAAATATTGAATATTTTATTGATCGGACTTTTATTCAACTGAAGCGTTAGTATATATGACCAAAAAAGTATAGTAATTTCGATTAAGCATATATTATATAACCGGAATTTATATGTCTAAATAATTAAATGGAAAGTGATATTAAAACTGAATCGGAGAACATCTCCTTTGAAGATTTTAGTAAAATTGTCTTAAAACTTGGAAAGATAAAAAAAATTGAATATTTACCAAAGTTGAACAAAGTTTACAAAGCAGAGATAGATCTCGGTTCTGAGGAAAGAATAGTAGTAGTGGGAGCTGCAATGTATTACAAACCGGAAGAATTGGAAGAAAAGTTAGTAATTGTATGTACCAATCTTTCACCTCGGACTATAGGAAATATAGAATCGAAAGGAATGATTTTAGCATTAGATGGAATGAAGGGAAAACCAATTTTTTTAACAATAGATAAAGGGGAGAAAGTTGAATTAGGTTCTAAAGTTCGTTAGTTTTTATAATTTTACATAGTTAATACTAACAATAAGAACTCTAATACTGTGCAATTAATAATTTAACTTAGAAAAAGCAACAGTGAACAACTATAAAAGAAATTAATTATAAGAAGTATCTAAATTAAATGCTATTTATGTACTCATATTTATGTACTAAATTAGCTTTCTTAAGAATTTATTAATTCCAGCAATTGAATGTTAAATATGTTGTAAATCCTTGTTAAATATGTACTTGCTATAAAATTTTTATTCTATTACTAATTTTTTTAGTATTAATTTATTCAATGATAATTTTTGCTAATTTCACCTATTTTATGTTAACAATCGATATATATCTACTAAACCTTCCATCTTTTACTAAATAAAAATTGTTGAAATTATTAAAATTTATTAAACTGAAATTAGTAAGATAAAATATTCCCCATGGAGAGTTATATTCTGTATACTCACCTATGCTAGACTTTGCAACTTTCTTAGGAATTTGTAAATTATGCTATAATCTAGATCTGCATATGTTGATTTTGAAGCATAATTGTAGAATTGAAAGACAAGACCTGTAATAGGTAAAGAAAGTTCTTGTTCTTTTGCTGCTTCCATAATAAGAGCTAAATCCTTTCTCATATTTTTCAAATAAAACGAAGGAGAATAATCATCTTTTATCATTTTAGGCCCTTTATTTTCACTCAATCCAGTTTTAAAATTAGTACAATTTAATATCTTCAAGTAAAGGTTAAGATCAATTTCATATCCTTCAGCTAATAATAATCCTTCAGATAAAGCCATCGCTATTATACCAATATTTAGATTAAGCGCCAACTTGATAGCACTTGCTGAGCCTGCTTTATTTCCAATGTAAAAAATAGGATCACCTAATTCTTCTAATACATACTTTATTTTCTTAAATGAGGTTTCGTCACCCTCTACAATTGGAATAAGTGTACCAGTTAATGCTGCATTAGGGCCACCCATTACTGGAATACTCATCATTGTTATATTTTTTCTTTTGAATCTCTGATAACAATAAACTGAATCTTTTGGAGAAAGGGTACTAAAGTCGGAAACAATTACTTTTTTATTTTTTGTTTCACTTACACCATTCTTATAAAAATATATTTTATTTAATGCCTCGAAATTTGTTACACAAGTTATAATAAAATCGGAATAATCTGCGACCTCCTTGGGTGTATTAAAAACCTTAGCACCTTTTTTTTCTATTGCTAGAGATTTTGAAACATTACGATTATGAACATTCACTTGAAATCCTTTTCTAATTAAACGTAAGCAAAGACTACTACCCATTAATCCTAATCCAATAATTCCAATTTTCAATAGATTGACATTACTACCTACGATAGAAAAATATTTTTATTTTTATTGTCATATTCAGATAAAAATTTTAATTAAAAATTTGATTATCGTATTGAATATCTAAGATATCAGATATTAGAGATAATGGTTATGATTATGATTGTTACAATTTACAATTTATCTTCACCTGTTTGCTATAATAGAGATGCGCAAGTATTATAATAAGAATTCTAGTAAATATTCAACTTTGTTCTCTAAATATACAAATCATACAAGTATAAAGACTGAATTGTTATCTATCTTTGTTTTATAAACCATCAATGGTTCTTCCGCTGGTAGGTTAAGGGGTCTTCCATCATTAAGATTAAATGCAGACATATGAAGTGGACATGTTACAGATTTTTCTTCTTCATTTAAGAAACCCATAGATAGATCTGCATAAGCATGGGTGCAAATTCTATCAGTAGCGTAAATTGTATTCTTTATATTAACAAGAAGAATTTTTTTGTCATCAATATCAAAATCCATTAACTCTCCTGGTTTGAGAGAATCCAGCTCACAAACCCTTACCCAATCTGACATTAGTTATCTACAAAATAATTAGAGTAATATATGTTACCTATATTTATAATGTTTTTCAAAAATATCTTCCGTTTCTCGATATCTAGTTTTTTCAATTTCAAGGATTTGTTCCATTGCTTCATCTATTTTTAACTTTAATGGTTTACCTAACCATTTATTTTCAATTAAATAATTAATCCAAGCACGTATTGTTGGACCCATCTTTCTCGAGATAGGTTCTAAAAATCCCCCCACTATCTCTCTTTTAGCTAATTCTTCTGAAAGACCACGAGACATAAGGTAAAAGATTTGCTTTTCATCTATCTGAGCTACAGAAGCAGAATGCGTAGCCTTAACTTCATTGGATTCTATTTCTAAACCGGGAATTGCATCAGATTTTGCACCTTTATCTAATAATATAGCATGCCCTGCTAAATACGATTCAGTAGCCTTCGCATTAGTATGAATTTTTATCATTCCTTTAAAAAGAGACTGTGATGTATCTTTCATTACGGATTTCACTAAAACCTTACCTCGTGTATTAGGAGCTACATGAATTAAATTGGACGTAATATCGAAGGATTGATTACCGACTCCAAATATAATTTCTACATCTTCGGCTAAAGCTCCTTGCCCTTGCATAATACTATCAACTTTATACCTTGACAATTGTGACCCAAATAAAGCTAAAGACCAGGACATCTTTCCATCTCTCTCTACATAGGCTTTTCTGTTGGAAAAATTAACTGCATCATAATCCATTGATTGTAATGTAACTATCTCACATTGAGCATTAGGAAGAATATGGGATTCAAGCAATTCGAAATGAGTTTGTTGATACTGGGGATTCTTTAATCGCTGTGAATATAATTCTTGAACTAAAGTAGCTTTCGAAAATTCTTCACATACTACTATATTTCTAGATATTGATGATAAACCATCCTCTGAAAGATAATTCACTATTCTAATAGGATCTTCCAATACAACATTCTTTGGAATCAAGATAAAAAGTCCATCATGAAATGCTGCGGAAGTTAAAGCCAAAAATTTGTCCTCGTTGTAGTTTAGTTTGTTCTTGTTCAGATATTTTTGTATTATTTCAGAATAATCTCTTAGTGCCTGAGATGTATTTAAAATAACTATACCTTTTTTTTCCAATTCATCTGCTACAAATGATTCAAGAATTTTTGAATTTATACATAAAACACTTGTAGTTTTATTAAACTCATCTATTCTATCCGAAAAAATATCTGGATTATTGGTGAAGGATTCACCTTGTAAATTAGTATCATTAAAAAAAACCTTCTCAGCAATTAATTTATTTGCATTGGAATATTTACTATAAAGTGCAGAGGATTCTAAAGGCAAAGTTGTATAACTTTTAAAGGCCTCATATCTGGATTGTTTCATCCATGATGGTTCTCTTAAGTTTTCTATAAAATTGTCAAAATTTTTTTCTAGCAAAGATAGTTGGTACATGTTATGATTATCACTTTAAAAAAAGGTAAGTATTTACTAACCTACCGAATCTTCCATTTCTAATTTGACCAGTCGATTTAATTCTACTGCATATTCCATTGGTAATTCCTTTGTAAATGGTTCTATAAATCCGCCTACTATAAGTGATAATGCATCAGACTCTGAGAATCCCCTACTCATAAGATAGAAAATTTGATCTTCCCCAATTTTTCCAACACTAGCTTCATGAGAAATTGTTGCATCATCTTCATTTACTTCGACATACGGATAGGTATCTGTTCTGGATGTTTCATCAAGTAAAAGTGCATCACATCGAACGTTTGACTTAACACCAGTAGCACCCTTTGCAACATGCAATAAACCTCGATATGTAGTTCGACCGGATTGTTTACTAACAGACTTGCTTGTGATTCTAGATGTAGTATCAGGAGCTAAATGAACGGCTTTTGCTCCTGCATCTTGATGTTGATCCGACCCAGCAAAGGCAATCGATACAACTTCTGCATGAGCATTTCTTCCAAGCATATAAACTCCAGGATACTTCATAGTCAATTTACTTCCAATATTTCCGTCAATCCATTCGACTCTAGCATTTTCATAGGCATATGCTCGTTTAGTTACCAAGTTATAGACATCTTTACTCCAATTTTGAATAGTCGTGTATCTTATTTTTGCATCTTTCTTTGCAATTAATTCAACGACAGCAGAATGCAAGGATTCAGTTGTATAAACAGGAGCAGTACAACCTTCAATATAATGTACTTCTGATCCTTCATCAGCAATAATTAAAGTACGTTCAAATTGCCCTATATTTTCAGCATTAATTCTAAAATAAGCTTGTAATGGAAGCTCAATTTTTACATTAGGTGGAACGTAAATAAAAGAACCGCCTGACCATACCGCACTATTTAATGCAGCAAATTTGTTGTCTTCTGGTGGTATAACTTTTCCAAAATACTTTCTTAATAGATCAGGATGTTCTTTAACTGCCGTATCTGTATCACAAAATATTACACCTTGTTTGGATAAATCTTCACGTAGGTTATGATATACAGTTTCTGATTCATATTGAGCACCCACACCAGCTAAAAATTTTTTTTCGGCTTCTGGTATGCCTAATTTATCAAATGTTTTTCTAACAGACTCTGGTACGTCATCCCAGCTTTTACTTTGTTTTTCTGATGCTTTTGTGTAATAATAAATATTTTGAAAATCAATTTTTGATAAATCACCTCCCCATATAGGCATAGGTTTGTTCATAAAGATATCATAAGATCTTAATCTAAAATCAAGCATCCATTGAGGTTCATTTTTAATTTTACTAATCTCTTTAACGGTTTCTCGAGAAAGGCCCTTCTTACCTGTATAAAAATACAGGTCAGTAGAATCTTTAAAATCATATTTACTATAATCCATATTAAGTTCTTCTGTAGTCATATAGATTTTATAACGGTGTTATGTTATATAAATTTTACAACCTAAATACTATTAAACTTAGTATTATTAAAAA
>DASUCH010000125.1:0-14743 GCA_035762785.1 Nitrososphaeraceae archaeon
GACAAAATTTATAGCATAAATATAAAATAATGATAAGGAATCCGAGGAGATAATATGAGTAATGAATCTAATCTGAAAGTGGATAAAAGTACCGCTGAGGATGAGGATCTTAAATTGGCAGAACTCGAGGCAGAAAGAGGGCTTTCAATAGAAATCATAGAAAAACGTAGAAAAGGACTCTTAAGAACGGGATTTACTACTGGTACTTCTGCTACTGCTGCTACTAAAGCAGCGTTAATAGCACTAATTTCGTCCCAAATATATAATACAATAGACATCGCTCTTCCAAAAGGTAAAATTGTTAAACTAAAAATTGCATGGACAAGATATTCTCCAAGTACACAATCAGTAACTAGTGCAGTAATAAAAGATGCTGGTGATGATCCTGACGTAACACATGGAGCTGAGATATGCTCTACCGTATCTTTGACTACTAAAAAAGGTCGCGTTGAGATAGACGGCGGAGTGGGAGTAGGACGGGTTACTCGTCCAGGACTCGGATTGGAAATAGGTAGTGCTGCAATTAATCCTGTTCCAAAAAAAATGATAGAACAAACGGTTTTCGATTCAGCAAAAGCTATACTCACACACAAAGGCATTAAGGTTATTATTTCTGTGCCTAAAGGCATTGAATTAGCAAAAAAAACAGATAACCCAAGATTAGGTATATTAGGAGGAATTTCAATTTTAGGAACAACAGGAATAGTATTTCCTTATTCTACTGCTTCATTCGCAGCATCTATTAGACAAAGTCTAGATGTTGCCATATCACTCGGTACAGATGTAGTGGTATTGACAACGGGTGGAAGAAGTGAAGATTATATCAAAAATCTTTACAAATTTCTTCCTGATTATGCCTTTGTTCAAATGGGTGATTTCTCTGGATATTCAATTAAACAGTGTTCAAACAGAAACATAAAAAAAATTATTATAGCTGGATTTATCGGAAAATTGACTAAAATGGCTATGGGAATAAAACAAACGCATGTACGTGGTTCCCATGTTAGTATGGATTATATGGCGAATTTAGCATCATTGTGTACTACTTCAAAAAATATCATTAACGAGATAAGACAAGCCAATACCGCAAGACATGTATCTGAAATAATAATTCAAAACAATGTCGAAAATTTTTTCGATTTACTGTGCAAGAGTGTGTATCAAGAAATGTATAATCATTCAAATAAATTAATAGAAATTGAGGTTGTTATGTTTGGTTTTGACGGTAAAGTATTAGGCAAATATCCATAATAACTAATTTTTTAAATATAAATACTTAAATAGATATTTTTTATACAAGATTTATTTATTATGTTTTAACGATTGAGGATATATTATTAGTTAATCAGAAATTTATTTATTAAAATATGCAAAGAATTAATTTTGACTAATTAATAAACAAAAGAGTTGAAGGAGAAAATTGCAGTTATCGCCATAACAAAAAACGGTATAAGAATAGCTGGAGCTATCAAAAAATATATTACTAATGCCGAGATATATGTTCCGCACAAATTTTACAATGAGGATTCTACTATTATTTGGTTTCAAGAAACGGCTCAAAAAAAAATTTCTGATCTATTTAATTCATATGATGCTTTAATTTGTATTTTTTCTTTAGGGGCTGTAATAAGATTAATTTCCAATCTTCTGAAGGATAAAAAAACTGATCCTGCTATTTTAGTTATAGATGATAAAGCAACGTTTGTTATTAGTGCTCTTTCTGGACATTTAGGTGGAGCCAATGCTTTATCTAGATATATTGCTGATTCTTTAAAGTCCATACCTGTGATAACTACTGCTGCTGATGTAAATAAAACCATTAGTGTTGATTTAATTGGTAACGAATTAGGTTGGATTATAGATAACTATGAGAATGTTACAAAAGTAAGTGCACATATGGTTAATGAAGAAAAAATAGCAGTCTTCCAAGATGTAGGTGAGCGTACATGGTGGGACAAAGAGAACCTTCCTTCCAATGTTGTTATCGTCAACGATATTGAAAATATCAAAGATAATTTATATAAAGGAGGAATAATAATTACCGATAAAATAATAACAGATAGTGTAATTCTCTCGAAATCAGTAATATATCGACCTAAAACTTTAGTAATTGGTATAGGCATACATTGGGATACGTCAAAGGATGATATTCTAAATGGGATTAAGGCTATTTTCGAGAAAAATGGTTTGAGCTTAGCATCAATCAAAAGTCTTTCATCTCTTAAAAAGAAAATCCGGGTCAAGGGATTGGATGAATTCTCTAAAGAATTTCAAATCCCTCTATTTCTTTTTGAAAAAGATGAACTGGAACAAATTTCCGTCCCTAATCCTTCTGATATAGTTAAGAAATTTGAGGGAATTACTAGTGTTTCTGAAGCATCATCACTATTACATTCGCGAGGTACATTGATTATCCCAAAACAAAAATTAGCTCCTAATTTAACCATAGCAGTATGTAGGGTGAATTTTGCATGAGAAAGGCCCTTTTGATAATAGATAGAGGAAGTCGAGAATTGGAAGTGCAAGATGAACTATTTAAAATAGCCAAAGATGCCAAAGAAAAAGGAGGATATATATACTCAAATTTCTGTTTTCTAGAGGTGATACCTCCCTATATTGAAGAAGGAATTAGAAATTGTATCAAGGAAAACGTAGATTTGATAACGGTTATGCCTTACTTTCTTTATCCTGGATTGAAATTGAAAGATGCCGTTCAGAAAACTGCAGCAATTTCTAAAGAGAAAGGAATCAAGTTAGTTATTACAAAACCTCTTTGTTATTCAGAAGTTCTTAAATTCGTAATAATGGATAGATTAACAAAATTAAAGTTCGATAATAATATTCAAATTAAAGATAGAGAGTGTGATGTTCTGGTTATTGGTCATGGAAGCTCAGATAGAAGAGCAACAGAAGCTTTTATTTTTACTATGAATGCTATAAAACACTCTTATAGAAATGTTGATTATTGTTTTCTAGAATTAGCACGACCGACTATACAAGACGGTATTAATTCTGTTATCAAACAAAATCCAAGAATTCTCTTAATAATGCCTTATTTTTTACATAAAGGTATACATATCAAACAAGATGTAATTAAAGAACTTAAAAAAGCATTAAGATGCCATTCTTTTTCTAATATTTTTATTGCAAATCATATTGGAGTTGATGATAAAATGGTAGATCTTATTTTGCACCGAGCAAGCGAAGTTGAACAAAAGGTTGTCTAAGAAAGAAATGACTGAGAATCCTAGCAATAGATCTATGTCTCTTAAATCCTTTGATATTGAAAAAGCTAGCTTTGACATAATAGAGGATGAAATTGGAAAATATAGGTACAATAATGAATTAGAATGGAGTATTGTTAGACGAGTAATTCATGCTACTGCAGATTTTGACTTTGCTCGCCAAGAAAAACTATTGTTTAACAATGATGCTATTAAATCAGGATTTCAAGCAATGGAAACTAAATGCAATATAATTACTGATGTAGAAATGGTCAGAGTAGGAATCTCACAAAACTCACTCACTAAACTTGACCTAAAATGCCTTTGCAATATCTCTGATAGCAATATCATAGATGAATCTAGGAGACTTAATAAAACACGGGCAGAAACCTCTATGCGTAACTTGGCAGAAGAAATGAATGGAGGAATAATTGTAATAGGGAATGCACCAACTGCTCTACATGAAGTCATTAAAATGATTCATGAGAAAATAACAACTCCATCTTTAATAATTGGTGTGCCTGTAGGATTTGTTTCTGCAGTCGAATCAAAAATAGAACTCTCTAAGAGCAGTATCCCGCATATCACTAACAAAGGCCGAAAAGGAGGAAGTTCTGTAGCATCTTCAATAGTAAATGCCTTAATGTTATTATATCTTCACCATACGAAATAATATAATAAATTATTTTCTTGAAATTGGAAATTAAGTAAATCTTAAAAGCTATGTTCATACTAATTTGATATTGAAAGAACTTGTTACTGAAATCCAGATCAATTCAACCCCTGAAACAATATGGAGGGTAATTACCGATTTTAAAAATTATTATCAATGGAATCCTATCCTTCAAAAAATTAATGGAGAAGCAGAAATTGGAAATCAATTAGAAATACATCTACAAACGATAGGGGGAAAGAATAGAGTATATCACCCAAAAGTTATTAAAATCACTCCTAACTACGAATTAAGATGGAAAGGTACATTCTTCCTACCACAAATATTTTCAGGTGAAAGAATTTTTTTAATTGAAAAACTTTCTGAAAACAAAGTCAATTTTGTGAATAAGGAAGTATTTTCAGGAATAGGTGTCACCTTTACCAACAAAAAAATGGAAGATGATATTATTGCAAGTTTTAAAACCATGAACGAAGCATTAAAAAAAACCATAGAGAAATCATAAAATATACAGAAATCCTACAAAATTAATTTCTTATTATTAAATTAATTGATTAATTATGATTAATTGGACATGTAATTCATCTATCAAGACATGCTATATATTAAAGGTTTTTAGTATAGCAATGTTTTAAAGTAAAATAATCTTAAAATTAATATGAAAGCAATTTGGAATGATGTAATTTTAGCTGAAAGTAATTCTACGGTAGTAATCGAAGGAAACCATTACTTCCCTCCTGAATCTATTAAAAGACAATTTTTTAAAGATAGTACCACCCATACAAGATGCGGTTGGAAAGGAATTGCAAGCTATTATACAGTAAAGATCGAAGATGAACTTAATCCTGATTCAGCATGGTATTATCCAGAACCTTTAGACAAAGCTAGACATATAAAAAATTATGTGGCTTTTTGGAAAGGAATAAAAGTACAAGAAAATTAAATTAGATCATTTTATATTTTATTTTGTTATATCAGTCTACTCAGATCATCACTTATTTATTATTATAGCTTTTATTACATCATTTCTATCATATACTTTTTTAAAGGCATCCTTAGATTCTAATATACTATATCTGTGTGTTATTATTTTATTAACATCAATGTTCATATTTGTTATCATGACTAACGCTTCATGTATTTCCTCATTTGTAGCAGCGTATGTTGTTTTTATTCTGACTTCTTTTGAGTAAACTTTATTAATATCTACATTTACTTTAATTTCTTTTTCAGGTTCCCCAAAAATTAAAATGGTTCCTCCTTTTCTTATTAGATCAATTGATTTATTTAAAACACTCATATCAGATGTAGCAATAATGATTAAATCTGGAGAAAGCGAATCATTCAAATCAAATAGACTTTCAATTTCTGATATTTTTCCATTCATGCATATTCCTAGATTCATTTTTTTACAAAAGTCAACCCTATTTTGATTTATGTCTATACAATAAATTGTGGAAGCACCATAGATTTTAGCTAACATAGCATGAAGAATACCGATAGGACCAATCCCAAATATTAATACTGAATCACCTTTTACAAAAGATATTTTCTTCCATCCTCGAATACAACAAGCAAGTGGTTCAATCATTGAACCTTCTTCAAAACTGATTGAATCAGGAAGCTCAAAAATACTCTGATTATTTACAATCCATTCTGAAAGTATAATTTTTTCTGAAATCCCACACGGAAAAATATCATCTGTAAATTTATCACACATTGTTTCATTGCCATGTATGCAATAATGACAACCATTACAAGGAGCATGGTGATTTACAAAAACCCTTTTTCCTTCATATTTTTTCCCATTAAAACTTTTACCAACTTTTACGATTGTTCCAGTTATCTCATGCCCTAATTTGGAAGTAGGTTTGCAAGAATCGGCAAAAACATTTCGTATATCAGATCCACATATTCCACACGAACCTAAATTAATTAAAATTTCTTTATCTTTGATAATTGGTTCATCAATTTCAACTAATGATATGGTTTTATCTGATAATAATTTTAAGGCTTTCATGAACTATTTCTCTATTGTGAAGATTGAATAAATTTAAATTTATCACTAAATAAATTTTGGCAAAGCGCTGATTTTTATTTTCTTGAAAATTTTTTACAATTTAAAATAAACTGTTGTGGGAACTTAATATTAGAAAAGTGAAGATGAGTATAAGATGCAAGAGTGTTATAAACTACAATACCATCTTTTTGATTCGTTATTCCTTTTCCTTTATTTAAATAATATGAAAATTTAGAATCCATTGAAATATTTTCCAATTCAGAAAAATGAAATTCATGACCTTTAAAGCTATGTATATTTCCAAAAACTGATTTATTTATTACTTCACCCTGTGTATAGTTAAGCGTTAATCTATTTGTCATTTTTGTTATAGCATCGATTAATCCGACCAATTTAAAAGATTTATTCGAATTTACTTTTAATTCAGGTATTTTATCATTTTTATAACTAGGAATGCCTTCCTTAATAGATTTACATAGGTACATCAAACCACCACATTCAGCATAGATTGGTATCTGACTTTCAGCTATTTTTTTAAGAGATCTCATCATCGAAAGATTTTTACTCAAATCACTAGCTAATATTTCGGGGAAGCCGCCTCCTATTATAATTCCATCAATATTTTCAGGCAACCTGTCATCATATAAAGGACTAAAGAAAATAAGTTGTGCCCCTTTTTTTTGTAAAATATCAAGATTTTCTTGGTAATAAAAGTTAAAAGATTCGTCTAGCGCAACTGCAATTTTTATACGTGGGATATTTCGATCTCTCCATCTATCAATTTTTTTCTTTTTAATTTTTTCCCTTTGTATAGGCCCGATCAAAGTAAGAATTTTTTCCTCATCTAAAGATTCAGATATTACCTTTGCTGAATTTAGTATCTCTTTTCTTCTTGTATCATCTAATTCCTCACGGGGGATTAGGCCTAAATGTCTTTCAGGATAAATAAAATTCTGATTCTTATCTACAGTGCCCACAATTGGAATTTTTATTTTTTCTGCGAAAGCATCTTGGATAAAATTGAAATGCCTATGACTAGAGATTTTATTAAGTATAATTCCTTTTATTTGTAATCCTTTATCAAAATTTACAAATCCATAAGCAATAGCGGCTATAGATCTTGCAGCTTTACTAGCATCTATGACTAAAATTATTGGGGAATTTAGTATTTTTGCTATATGGGCTGTACTTGCCAAATCATTTTTTCCATCAGCCCCATCAAATAAACCCATTACACCTTCAATAACGGCTAGATCTTTTCCTCTGGTATACTTCTCAAAAGTATTGATTACCCCATTTTTTCCCATCAGCCATGAATCGAGAGTATAAGAAGGACTATTAGTAATAAAATGATGATATGAAGGATCAATGAAATCTGGGCCTACTTTAAAAGCTTGAGTTTTAAAACCTATTTTTTGGAGTAGATAAAGAATTGCTAAAGTAATAGAAGTTTTTCCTACACCACTTGTAGTACCAGCAATTATTATTCGAGGGATCAGCATTTAATTAAGAATAGAAATAAATGGATAATTATCTTTTTTTGATTTCATGGTTGATTCAATACTAATAAATTCGTCTCATAATGCTTCTACGGCTTGTAAATAGATATTAAATTCTTTTGTAAAAACTTATAATGATTATTATTTTAAATTTATTGCTCTCAATTTTATATTATAGGCTAAACCAAATCTATGTGCTTCATCCCTTAAGAACTGAAGCAAATGCAATGCGGGATTCTTTTTAGAAATTTGTAATGGTTTAGGAGAAAAATTAGTATATAGATCTTCATTTTCTTTCGCTAAAGAAACAAGAGGTATATTCAAACCCATTTTTTTTAATACAATTTGTGCGGACGTAAGTTGACCTTTCCCACCGTCAATTACTATAAGGTTCGGAAGGGAGTTGTCTATTTTATTGTCATTTGTAGAGATAATATTATTATAATTAGTCTTGTCATTTTCATCATAGATTTTATGCAAAGAATATTTTCTAAGTACTATTTCTTTAATCATTGAATAGTCATCCTGTTTAGATTGGAACAATCTTATTTTGAATTTCCTGTATCCACTTTTATGGGGATATCCATTAACAAACCTTACGCATGCACCAACTGCATAACTTATTCCAAAATTGGATATATCAAAACAGTCAATGATAAAAGGAAACTCTTGTAAATTGAGAACATCTTTTAGTTCTATGATAGCGGGATTATATTTTTTTTCAACTTGAATTGATAAATTTTTAAGGATTAAATTCATTAAACCTTTTTTTTCATCGTTAGTAGAGTCTGTAACCTTGATAATTTTGACGTTATGATTGGATAATTTTTTCAATGATAATTCTAAGATTTTTTTTGATGGCGGCATCTCATTTACATATATCTCGTGAGGAATTCGTGGTGAAGTGGTATAATATTGCAGTAAAAATGTAGAAAAATTGTTATCACCAACTAATTCATATTCATATTTTCTTTGGTCACTTATAACTCCCTTATCTCTCTTCAAAATAAGAATATGAGCAACTCCAGATAAAGTATCTGTTTTTGTACCTATATATTCTTCGTTTGTTAAATTTTTTAAATCCATTTTTTGGTTGAATAATAAACTTTCTATAGTTTTTACTGTATCACGAATTTCTTTTGCTCTTTCATAATTTTGTTTCTTTGATTCAGCATCCATTTCTATTTTTAAATTTGAAATAAAGTTTTCAAGTCCATTTTTTTCACTCAGAATATCTTTTAAGGTTTGCACTTTTTTTAAATATTCTTCTTCATGAATCTTTTTTATACATGGCGCACCACAATTATGGATAAAATATTCTAGACAAGGTTTAGTTGGCAGTCGGTCACATATTCTAATCTTGAATATTTTTCTCAACATTCCTATAGATAGAAATCTTGAACTTCCATAAACAAAGGGACCAAAAATATCCCCTTTTGGCCCTTGAAAATCTCCATTTCTATTTCTTCTTGCAACTAATAATCTCGGATATTTTTCATTTGTAATTTTTAAATAAGTGTATCTTTGTTGATCTTTCAACTCGATATTATAAATTGGTCTATATCGTTTAATCAGATTTGATTCCAGAAGGAATGCTTCAATTTCATTGTCAGTTAGGATATAATCGATATCATTTACTTTATTAATTAATAATTGAGTTTTCCAAAAATTTTTTACTTTGTATTTCCAATTTGTCGTAGAATTGCCGTTGTAATAACTTTTAATTCGATTTTTTAAATTTTTTGCTTTCCCTATATAAATTATTTTACCTGTTTTGTCTTTCATTAAATAAATTCCAGGATTACTCGGAATCTTTTTTTGATCTTTGTTAATATTAAATGGGCACATTCCGATTTTTCAAACTATTTACCTCAATGGGTTTAGAATTTAATATCTTTTTCTTTAAAAATTTTGCTGTATGGCTTATCTCATCATAATTTATTATTCTTTCTGGCGGTCCCTCAATTACCAATTCTCCGCCATCTATTCCACCTTCTGGTCCTAAATCAATTACCCAATCGGCACTTGCAATAACGTCTAAATTATGTTCGATCACAACAACTGTATTTCCTAATTTGGTTAATGTATTCAAAATTTTCAGCAATTTCTTAACATCCTCAAAATGAAGGCCTGTAGTTGGCTCATCCAAAATATAAAGGGTTCTACCTGTGTCTCTCTTAGAGAGTTCGGAAGCAAGTTTAATTCTTTGAGCCTCTCCACCTGAAAAAGTCGTAGCGGGTTGACCCAATTTAATGTATCCCAAACCTACGTCAAATAAAGTTTTTAATTTTTTGTAGATAATAGGTACATTTTCAAAGAAGCCCATAGCTTCTTCTACTGTCAAATTTAATATATCATCTATAGTCTTACCCTTGTATTTTACTAACAATGTTTCAGAATTATAACGTTTTCCCAAACATTCATTGCATTTTACATACACATCGGGTAAAAACTGCATTTCAATTCGCTTTACTCCACATCCTTCACATACCTCACACCTTCCACTTTTTACGTTAAATGAAAATCTTCCAGGATTATAACCCATCTCCTTAGCAGTTGTAGTCTTGGAAAAAAGCTCTCTAATGGGAGTAAAAGCATTGACATATGTAGCTGCATTAGATCGAGGAGTTCTACCAATAGGAGATTGATCAATTTCAATAACTTTATCAATATTCTCCATACCACTTATGGAATCATGTTTTCCAGGTATGACATTCGTTCCAAAGTAATTAGACACGGACTTGAAAAGAATTTCATTTATAAGTGTTGATTTACCCGACCCAGAAACTCCGGTAACTATTGTCATACAACCAAGAGGTATATCTACATCTATTGATTTTAGATTATTCTCTTTTGCACCGTGTATAGTAAGTAAATTAGTGCTTTGATTTTTTTTTGAAATGAGAGTCGCTGTTTTCTCCCCTTTTAAATATTTACCTGTTAACGAATTTTCGTTCTGTATGATTTCGTTCAAATTTCCTTGAGCTACTATCCTTCCACCGTGTATTCCAGCTCCTGGCCCAATATCGATAATCCAATCAGAATTTCTTATTACATCTTCGTCATGTTCAACAATTATAAGAGAATTGCCCAAATCTCGTAGTCTTTTTAGAGTATTGATTAATCTATCATTATCTCTTTGATGCAGTCCTATTGTTGGTTCATCAAGAACGTAGAGTACACCAGTTAAGTTTGAGCCAATTTGAGTCGCAAGTCTAATTCTTTGAGACTCTCCTCCAGATAGTGAAGAAGTTGATCGGTTTAATGTTAAATAATTTAAACCTACATTAATTAAAAATTCTAGTCGAGATCTGATTTCCTTCAACACATTTTTTGCTATATATTTTTTTGTATCATCAAGATTTAATCGATTGAAAAAATTATAGCATTCGTCGATGGGTAAATCTCCTACGTCCATTATTGATTTCTCCGATAGTCGAATAGACAATGAATCTAACTTTAGCCTCTTTCCAGAACATTTATCACAAACTTGTTCTTTCATAAATCGTGCAAGCATTTCTCTTTTGTTTTCTGAGTCAGTACTATTATACAATCTTTGTAAATTGGGGATTACTCCTTCAAAATTACTTTCATATTCCCACTTGCTTTGAGAGTATTTTGATTCATACTTATAGTAAATATTTTGATTTGTTCCATATAATATAACATTTATTTGTTTAGAGCTCATTTTTTCTATTGGGGTGTTTAAGTTAAATCCAAATTTTTTTCCCACATATTTTAACATAGATGATCTAAAAGTCGCAAAACTTCCTTGCCAAGGTCTAATCGCTCCTTCAATAATACTTTTAGTTCTATCAGGAATTATTAAATTAGGATCAAATTCGATCTTGATCCCTAAACCATTACACTCCTCACATGCTCCAAAGGGAGAGTTAAAGGAGAAAGATCTGGGTTCAATATTTCCTATGCTTATTTTGCAGAAAGGACAAGCATTGTGTCTGGAAAATAAAAACTCTTTATTATCGATTATTGTCAGAATTATTCCATTAGTTAAGTTTGCTGCATTTTGTACTGACTCGAAAATTCTACTTTTTTCATGTATTGAGGGTTTTAATCTGTCGATTATAACATCTATATTATGTTTCTTTTGTTTCTCTAAACTAATGTCTTTAAAATCTGCTGTTCTTCTATTATTTTTATCATTGGATTGCCCATCCTCAGAGGTATTAACCAATTCATCTAGATCAACAAATTGTCCATCGATTCTTAACCTCGAAAATCCTTTTTCATATAATTCTTGAAATAATCTATCAAAAGTACCTTTTTTTCCTTGGATTAATGGAGCGAGAATAACTAAGATGGATTTTTCATTAGAAAACCTTAATATTGATTCTGTAATAGAATCTAATGTTTGACTCTTTATCTTTTTATTACAATTTGGACAATAAGGTTCGCCAATTTTGGCAAACAATAATCTTAGATAATCATAAATCTCTGTTACTGTTCCTACTGTTGATCGGGGATTCTTATTTGTTGTTTTTTGCTGTATTGAAATGGCTGGCGATAATCCTTCAATAGAATCTACGTCAGGCTTTTCCATAAGTTCAAGAAATTGTCTGGCATAAGCAGATAGTGACTCAACATATCTTCTTTGACCTTCTGCATAAATAGTATCAAATGCTAGTGTGGATTTACCTGATCCAGAAAGACCTGTAAACACTACAATCTTATTTTTGGGTATATCAATGTTTATATTGTTCAAGTTGTGTTGTTTCGCACCTCTAACAATTAACTTGTCTATCATGACCTAGCGACCTCTAGTATTCCAATTTCTTGATTTATTTTCTTTAATTTATCTCGCAGTTGTATAGCTTTCTCGAATTCAAGTTGTTCCGCCATCTTATTCATCAATGCTTCAGTTTCAACTGATAGCTTTCTCAAGTCATTTTTACTCATGGATTTCAAAAATTCATGCTGCGTCTTTGAAGTTTTATTAGTAATTATTGGTTTTAATATTGAAATAGGAGTTATTTTATTTAAGTTATTAAATTCTATTTGTTTTTTCCTTCTTCTATTTGTTTCTGCTAAAGCATTTGCCATAGATTTTGTAACTTTATCTCCATACATTATTACTGTTCCATCAATATTTCTAGCAGCTCTTCCAAAGGTTTGTATAAGGCTGATATCGTTCCTTAAGAACCCTTCTTTGTCGGAATCTAATATAACAACAAGTGAAACCTCTGGGATATCCAATCCTTCTCTTAATAAGTTGATACCAACTAGAACATCGAATTCACCGAGTCTTAGCTGACGAATTAACTCCGTTCGTTCTAAACCTTCAATTTCTGCGTGTAAATACCGTACCCCAATATTTTTTTTTGATAAGAATTCAGCTAAATCTTCAGCCATTCTTTTCGTTAATGTTGTTACTAATGTTCTTTGGTTCTTGCTAACTCTTTTCTGTATTTCAAAAATTAAATCGTCAATTTGATTTTTCGAGGATCTGATTTCTACCATAGGATCAACTAATCCAGTTGGTCTAACTAATTGTTCGACAACTTGTAGACTAGAATTTAATTCATAAGGACCAGGAGTTGCCGATACAAAAATTACATTTTTCAAATATCTTTCAAACTCTTCAAATTTTAATGGACGATTATCAAAGGAACTAGGAAGTCGAAACCCATATGTCACTAACATTTCTTTTCTTGTATGATCTCCATTATACATTCCTCTTAATTGTGGAAGTGTAACATGGGATTCATCTATGACTAATAAGAAATCGTCTCCAAAAAAGTCTAATAAACAGTATGGGGGTTCTCCTTCTTTTCTGCCATCAAAATGACGAGAATAATTTTCTATACCTGAACAATAACCCAGTTCATTTATCATTTCAATATCATATTTGGTTCTTGAAGCTAGTCTCTCCTTTTCCAATTCTCCTTCTAATTTGGGAAGCCATTCTTTTAGTTCCTTTTTTATCATTCTTATTGCGTTTTCTCTAATCCTTTTGTCTGTAATGTAATGCTTAGCTGGAAAAATTGTAATCCTATTTACATCCCTAATTTTTTTTAGAGTCATAGAATCGTGAATACTTATTTTTTCAATTTCATCATCAAAAAGTGCTATTCTAACAATATCATTAGAATATCCTGGAATTAAATCTATAATTTCACCCTTTACTCGAAAATTTCCTGAAGAAAGCGAAGAATCGTTTCTTTCGTAGCGTGATTCAATTAGTCTCTTAATTATTTCTTTTCGATTCATAATGTCTCCTTCTGTTATTGTTATGGCATTTTTTTCCCATTCTGCAGGTGACCCTAAAGAGTAAATACAAGATACAGTAGAAATAATTATTGTTGGCTCACCAGACATTAACATTGCTGTTGCCTCTAACCTCATTTTTTCAATGGTTTCATTTACTGCAGTATCCTTTTCAATATATGTATCTGTTTGAGGAATATAACTTTCCGGCTGATAATAATCATAAAAACTAACAAAATAACCTACATTGATAGAGGGAAAAAAATCCTTAAATTCCGAATAAAGTTGAGCTGCTAGTGTTTTATTGTGAGAGATTATAAGAGTATTTTTTTTAATTCTAGAAATCAGATTTGCAATTGTAAAAGTCTTGCCACTACCAGTCACTCCTAGCAACGTTTGAATCGACGATTTTTTATTTCTCATAATTCCTTCAATTAATTGATCAATTGCGTAGGGTTGATCTCCATTAGGTGAATAAGCCGATTTCAATGGAAATGCAAACATACCTTTTTTATTCAATAATAATAACCTTAAATAGGATAAATAAAAGATGATTTCGTTTTAACTCTTCCACTTGATAGAACAACCAATAGATGGATCAAAATCTTTTACAATTTTTTCTTCCATTAAAACTTTTTGAATATTTTCTTTCATTATATCCCTAGTCGGTTTACTCTCTGGATTGTTAGCATCATTTATTTTTCCATGAAAGACAAGCCGTTTTTCCATATCAAATAGATAGGGATCTGGTGTACATACTGCTCCATAAGTTTTTGCTATTTCTTGTGTTTCATCAAGTAAATATGGAAAATTAATCTTGTATTCGTGAGCGAATTTCTTCATATTCTCAAAACCTTCTTCTTCGTATTCTGGATCATTACTATTGATTCCTACAATTCGAAGTTCATCTTCCTTGAAATGAGACTGTAAATCTATAATATCCTTAATACTTGCCTTTACAAAAGGGCAATGATTACACATAAAAATTACCAATAAGGTTTTACTATTAAAATCATTTAAAGAATATAATTTTCCATCAACACCTCTTAGATTGAAATCAGGAGCTTTTTGACCTGTTTTCAAATTTTGGGATGATTCAGTT
>DASUCH010000126.1:0-13335 GCA_035762785.1 Nitrososphaeraceae archaeon
TATCTGTTTAAGCATTTATCATACTAAAATATAAAATCATTAAATTTCAATAAAAAAAGTTATTTAAAATATTAAAATATGTTCTTTCTATTTAATGGAATTAGTCAAATATAGACGATATTTATTTTATAAAATAATAAATTAAATTTTATTCCTTTTAATTCAAATATTTTTGTTTTAATTTGAAATATGATCAAATTGAAAGTAAATAGACAATATATAAAAAATTTCATTTTAGGTTTAATATAATATTTAATTTGTTATTTATCAGATCATTTATTTTTTTTCCATCAACTTTGCCACGAAGAATAGTCATGCATTTTCCCATCAATGTACTCGTTGCCTTTATCCCTTTTTCTTGTATAATCAATATATTATCTTGTATAATTTTATCAATTATTGTTTCAAGTTCCTCATCACTAATTGACTTTATTCCAAGAACCCTGATTGATTCATCAACACTTGTTGTTGTCCTATTCATCAACTTTTCCATAATCAAATTAACTGATTCTTTAGCAATAAGACCAGAATCTAGTCTTTTAAAAATATCTAAAAGAATATTATTATTTAATATACTAGAATCATAACCTTGTCTTTCTAAGTTCAAAATATCTTCAGTGAGTTTTGATGCTATAAATGATGGAGAGATTTTAGTTAAACCACAAAGTACTTCAAATATTTCAAAATAGTTAGAATCAAAAATTTTTTCAGCTAAATTTTTATTTAATTGATATTTCTTTGCTAAGTATGAAATAGTTTCATTCCAAGATTTTGGAACTTTTTCTTTTAGAGCAACAACAAGATCATCTGTTATTTTAAATGGAGTTATGTCTGTTTCTGGATACATTCGTGCTGATCCTGGTTTTGGTCTACTGTATATTGTTTTTCCATCAATCCTAGCTGCTCTAGTTTCTGATGGAACCCCTGAGCTAACATTATGGAGTCTATCACATATTGCACTTATTGCGATTGACATTTTTTCTCTAGATCCACCAAGAATAATAAACCCATCTTTGGAGATATCAATATCCAATATTTCATTAATTTTTTTAACTTCTATATCTGTTATACCATAATTAGGTAGCTCATCTGAATGAAATAGGCCTCCGAATCCATAAAATCTTACTAGTTCTCCTAATTCTTTACCTATTCGTATATCTGGATATGGCTCAAATCCAAATAATCCTTTAAAACCTTTAACACGGATAGCCATGAAAATATTTCCTTTGTTAGAAATTACTTTTTGTACTATTTTAGATGATGAATCCTTAAAAATGTTAGTAATATCCATGATTTTATCTCCAATTAACATATCATTTGATTTTCTTTCTCTATTCATTTTTTCAGCAATTAAAATTAAACCATGTTGTCTGATTGTTTCATATTCTATTACTTTTATTAATTGATCTAGTCTCTGAACTCCTTTTATTTCTACAACACCTTTTCCATTATTAACGGATATGTTTACGTCCTGTCTAATACTTCCTAATCCTCTAGCTACACGTTTAGTTGTCCTCAAAAGCCTTCCTAAAGTAAGAGCTATTTTTACTATTTCTGTTGGTGTTCCAGTAACAGGTTCAAGAGCAATTTCAATTAATGGAATTCCAAGTCTATCGAGTCCGTATTCTCTAAACTTTCCATCATCTGATAATAACTTCCCAGAATCTTCTTCTAAACAAATAGTCTGTACTCCTATTTTTTTCCCATCAACCTGTAAATGACCACCATTAGAAATTAACATTGTTCTTTGAAATCCAGAGGTATTTGATCCGTCAATCACTATTTTTCTCATAACATTTATCTCATCAATAATGTTAGAATTAAGAGAAAGAGAGATTATCAACGCAGTGTCCATAGCATCTCTATTTATTTCATGAGGTGGTTCTTCATCTGCTTCAACCAAACAGCTTGCAATAGAGGAAGAATGATATTTGATCGTCCGCATTTTTGTAAATTCAAAGATACTCGCTCGATCATACGATCCTAACTCACTTTGGGCAGGACGCAATTTTCTTAAAAAAATATAATCATAATTTTCCACCTCCAAACATTTACAATTGCAAAATAATTTGTTTTTAGTAGATAATTGCTGATGAATTTCAAAACCAACTTTTAAGATTATTTCATTCATATCACTAGTTACATGATTCATTGATAAAATTGTATAATTTTAACTATTAGAAATTATTATTACTCTACAATCGGAGTTATAAAAGTAATCTCATTTGAAATATTTTCCTGCATTTTATTTCTAATATAATCTAAATCATTATAATTTGCTAAAAGCCACATAGCTTTTACCATGGCAGTTTCAGAAAGCATATTAGATAGTGGTATTACACCAATCTTTTGTAGATCTCTACCTGTATCATAGACATTGAGGTTTGTTCTACCCCAAATACACTGAGATGTCATAAAAACTAACATTCCAGACGCTATTGCTTCTTTTAAATAAGAAAAACAATTTCGATTAATATGGCCTAAGCCTGTTCCTTCTATAATTATTACTTTATATCCTAATTTTTGCACATTTTCTATTAATATTGGATTAAATCCTGGATAATATTTTAATAGAAAAACCCTATCATCAAATTTAGTTTTTGATATTATATTGAATTCTTTATTTTTTTTGTTTCTATTTTTGTTTTTATGTAAAATTATATTTGAAGGAATTTTTTGTATTTCGACCCGATCGTCTTGTACAACTGCAATTGGAGGGATATCTATTGATTTAAATGCATCACGTTTACTTGTATGATTTTTCCTTACTCTTGTACCTATATGACAATATATTTCCTTGTCAGATATGCTCCCATGCATAGCCACAAATACTCCAGAATAATCCAATTGGGTTGCAAAAATAACCGATGCAATAAGATTGGAAGACGCATCAGAAGAAGGTCGATCAGAAGATCTTTGTGCGCCAACTATTATAACAGGAATAGGAAGGTCTTGTAACGCGAAACTTAATGCTGCTGCAGTATAACTCATTGTATCAGTACCATGAGAAATTATTATACCATCATAGTTTCCAGAATTAATCTTCTCTATTATTTTATTAGCTATTAAGTACCATTGCATTGGACCAATATTTTCACTATATTCATTAAATAAAATTTCAGTATCAATTGAAGCATAAAGAGAAAGTTCTGGAATAGAAGTATATAGATCTTTAGCTGATAAAACAGAGGTGACGCCTCCTGTTCGATAATCTATTTTACTAGCAATTGTTCCACCTGTACTAATTAGAGCTATTTTTGGTAAATTAGAAATTTGTGAAAGATCTTTATCATTTTTGTATTGGGATTTCAAAGAACTAGAATTATATAGGTTCTTTTTTGGTAATTCATCTGTTTCGATAGAAAATGAAGAAACTTTAGTGATAAATTTTATTTTTTTTAACATTATACCTACATTATAACCATTAGGCAGTTTAATTACTATATGATCCCTTTCACTAGACTCATATCTTGGCATAAGTCTCCCTGAGATAACAGAGTTATTATTTAAAACTATATTGACTATATCACCTACCTTAATATCATTAAGAATGGATTGAAGATCATCATTAGTTGACATAGTTATAACTTATCATATAATTATAATTTAATTCTATCAAATAATATTATTAATATAGTTATTGATTATTGATGCTGTTCATTATATTTTTTCCATAGAAGATTTAATCTCTCTATACCATTTATTTCTTCTATTACTTTTGCAGTTTCAAAATGAACTAAGTCTTTCCAATTTTCTTTTTTAACCATATTTTCTCTGATTCGGGTTCCTGAAAATTTTTGTCTCTCAAATAATAAAGGTTGAACAATTTTTTTTTGTCTTTCCTGAAATAAAGCTATTGTGAATGGATCATTTGTAAAAATAACATCATAGGATGGAACTAATAAGTCAAGATTATGAGTCCATAATGCATGAATATTTGTATCAGGTACTGGAATAATAAGGATATTTCGGACATCAATTTCGTCAATATGAATTAAGGTATTTCTAATCATTTTTATCCTTTCACCGGCTGTAAAGGGGTTTCTTAGTTCATAACTTATCTGGGCACTGCCAACGACGATTATCAATGTTGAGATCTGCCGCAATGCAAATTTTATGGCTTCAATATGACCTAGATGGAAAGGTTGAAATCGACCTATAAGTAAACCTATAAACATATAAGAAAAAAGAATAAACATTAATTTAAAGGATCTAAATTATCTATTTTAGTAAGATAGCGTATTTTTTATTATAGAATAAAGGATAATAATTAGACATTTCAGATTTTTTTAGAGGTTAAGTTTTATATTTATTATCATTAAACCTAGTATTAATGACATTGTAATAACAAAAAACCCTCCTGCTAAAAAGCCATATTGTGTTTTTGGAGTATGTGAATATCCTGATCTATATAACAGAAAAGTTCCAAATACACCTACAAAAAGTATTAGTGTAATAATTATTGTTTCACTTATTGTTTGTAGTGATCTTGATGGTACAATGGTAAATCCTTTAGGTACCTTTCCACCTTCAAGAATAGCATTTATTAATCCAGTTGATAATGCAAAAAAGAAAACCAGATAAATTACAGATATTACAACAATGAGTTTTGATTTGCTATAGTTCAATAAAAGATAGCATTTAAAATAAATATAAATACCTTTTTTAAAATATTATTGAGATTAATTTAATTCTTTTTTAATATATTATATATAATAAATATAATGAGATGTATTATATGTGAAAAGGAAAGAATTGAAACTTCTGAATATTGTATTTATCATACTCGAGCCAGAAAATATCTTCAAGCAAGTCATAAAAAATGGAATGAAGCTTATTCTACAAATTTAACATGGGATCAATATCTAGATAAATTGTCAAAATTAGAAAGTGTTGGTATTTGGATTAAGCAAGTGATTGATATAGAATTAAAAAAAAGTTAGAGGTTTTTACATTTCTCCCATGCCACCCATGCCGCCCGGTGGCATTCCTCCACCAGGTGGCATTCCTCCGCCTGCGGATTTACTGGATGCAATCACATCATCAATTCTTAATATCATTGATGCTGCTTCAGTTGCAGATTTAATTATCTGTTCTTTTACACTTAATGGTTCAAATATATCTAATTTTGAAATATCAGTAATCTTTGCAATTTTAACATCGATGCCCATCCATTTGGAACTCTTGCTCTGTTTTGCTCTAAGATCAGTTGTTGTATCTATAGGATCCATTCCTGCATTTTCTGCTAATGTGATAGGTATTACCTCAAGAGCATCTGCAAATTTTTCAGCAGCCAATTGTTCTCGTCCAGATAATGTACTTGTCCATTCTCTAAGTTTTCCAGCAACATAAGCTTCTGGAGATCCACCCCCAGCAACAATGAATGGTTTTTCCAAAACATCTTTTGTTACCATCAGTGCATCATGAATGGAGCGTTCTGCTTCATCTATAACTCTCTGAGAACCTCCTCTTATTAAAATAGTTACGGATTTTGGATGTTTACAACCTTCAACAAATACCCATTTATCAGTTTCAACTTTTCGTTCTTCAACTAGGTCAGCATTTCCTGAATCACCAGGCACTAGATCATCTATATTGTTCACTACACGAGCCCCAGTAGCTCTTGCTAATCTTGTCATATCACTTTCTTTAACTCTACGAACTGTGAGAATACCAGATTTTGCTAAATAGTGTTGAGCTATATCATCGATCCCTTTTTGACAAATTACCACATTAGCACCTGTATTTTTAATCTTATCAACCATATCTTTTAATATTCTGTTTTCTTCTTCAAGAAACATTTTCATTTGATCGGGAGAGCTAATGTTTATTTTTGCATCAAATTCAGTCTTTTCAATTTCCAAAGCACAATTTAATAATGCAATCTTGGCATTTTCAACTCTTTTAGGCATCCCACCATGAACTACTTCCTTGTCTAGTACTATTCCTTGAATTAATGTAGTATCTCTTAATGATCCACCTGTTTTCTTTTCTACCTTAACATCATCAATATCAACTTTGTATTTTGAATCAGGCTTATCTGATACTTGGAAAATTGCGTTTACTACAAGTTCAGCTAATTCTGGAGCTTCCTTTGAGACAAGTTTAGTCTGCATTGATGTCTTGGCTATTTTAAGTAATTCACTCTTATCCTTCGGATCTATTTTTTGTGCTATTTTATTAAGAATTTCAATAGCTTTTTGAGCACTTTTTCTATATCCATCTACTATAATAGTTGGATGAACATCATTTGTTATAAGATCCTCAGCTTTTTCAATCAATGCACCTGCTAATACTACTACAGAAGTAGTTCCATCACCAACTTCATTATCCGTTGCCTTGCTGATTTCTACCATCATTTTAGCAGCAGGATGTTGTACATCTATTTCCTTAAGAATAGTAGCGCCATCATTTGTGATGGTAACATCGCCTAATGTGTCTACTAACATTTTATCCATACCACGCGGACCAAGACTTGAACGGACAATTTCTGCTACTAATTTAGCAGCTGTTATGTTATTCTTTTGTGCATCTCTTCCCTTTGTTTGAGTCGATCCTTCTTTTAATATTAAAACTGGTACACCACCAGCTGAACCTTGTTGAATTGACATTCTATCATTCTCACCTAAAATTATTTATAACAATGTGACAGAACTGGGGATATTTTAATTTTCTGCAATACAATTTTTATTATAGAGATTATTCATCAATTGCAGTAAATATTTAATAAAAATAATACAAATATTAATTAAATAAGGAATCAAATTGACCCTTCTCTATATCTGCATAAATTTCTTTAGCAGGTTTATTTTCAATCCTTACACCACTACTGATACAGGATCCAATTATTTCTTTAGAGGCATTTTTCAAGTCGATTGCGTAAGATACATCTATCTTCATTCTTGCAATTTTAACTATATTTTCCATGCTAATGTTTCCGACATAGTCTTTTCCTGAAGTTCCAGATCCCTTAGTGATACCAGCTTCTTTCGCTATTAATGCGGTAGTTGGAGGTATACCCACTTCTACAGTAAATTTTTTTGTCTCAGAATCAACCTCTACTTTAACAGGAACCTTCATTCCTGAGAAATCTTTGGTTTTATCGTTAATAGTATTTACAACTTGCAAGACATTAATTCCAAGTGGTCCCAATGCTGGTCCAAGAGGTGGTCCTGCACTAGCTTCTCCCCCAGTTACCAAAGCGGAGACAGTTTTTTTATCACTCATGTCAAAAATAATATTTTTCCGAAATATAAATCGTCATCGTATGTAATAAAAATTATGTTTAGGTTACACTTTTATATAGACTATCCACTAGCTTTTTTTAAGTAATTTGCATCTACCGTAACAGGAATTTGATACGGGGAATCAAGTAATACTACAGTGGCTTCTTGTTTTTCATAATCAACACGTATAATCTTTGCTTTCATCGATTTAAAAGGTCCGGCTATAACTTCTACTGTATCATCTATGCTTAACTCTGTTACTACTGGTTTCTTTACAAGATACTTTTCAATATCACTAAAAGGAAGATCTCCTCGTATTTGTCCACGAACATGTCTAACTCCGTATAATGCATCATATGCAATATTTGAATCAGACGCTTCAACAATAACATAACCCTTGAAATTCTCCAAGATAAGAATAGAACGTAAACTTATTCTTTTTGAATTAATTTTATTTTGTAAAATATTTGCAACGACATTTTCTTGACCACCTGTTATTCTAATTGCAAAAAATTTTGAATCAGAATCTTGAATATCTACGTTATGGTTATTTTTAATTGATAGATCCGACTGATTATTTATAGTAGTAGAATTAACTTTTTTTGCATTTTTAGTTTTCTCATCTTTAGATAAAGTATCTGTATTATTAGATTCTAGTTCATTAGTATCTTTATCAGAATTATCATTATCAAATTCTATAATATCATTTAGATTATCATCAATATCTTTTTTGTTTTTCATTAATATAATACAATATTTTACGATTACAGTATATTATAAATTTATTTTATATTTTTAATTATTAGTATGTGTGAAAAGAAACAAAATTACTTTTATTGTTAATAGATAGTTTTGCTATTAACAATTAATTATAAATTCATTAGATGTAATAAAGATATTATAATTAAAACTACAAATTTTTTTATAATTATACTATTATTATATTTGAATAATGAGATTAGAATAAATGGATAAGTATTTAATAGATATTATACATTATTCAACCAAAATTGAAAACATCTATACAAGTAAATCAATTGGATTTACTCGATAGAAACATTTTAAATGAAATTCAATGGTCTTTTCCTCTTAAAGAAAGGCCTTTTTTAGAGATAGCTATTCATCATAACATATCGGAAAATGAGGTTATGAAAAGAATACATAACCTCAAACAGATGGGATTGATTAGACAAATTAATGCAATCTTTGATACTAGAAGATTAGGATACAAGAGTGCACTAATAGCTTTTGCGGTAAAACCTGAAAAATTAGATTATATTGCAAATGAAATAAACAAATATTCTGGTGTTAGTCATAATTATGAAAGGAATCATGAATTCAACATATGGTTCACTTTAGCAGTACCTCCAGAAAAAGACATGAAAGAAATTTTGGATAAAATGTCTTCCCTGGATGGAGTAATAAAATATAGACTTTTGCCAACATTGAAAATGTACAAGATAGGCGTTAAACTTGACATGGTAAATAAGGATTCTTCAAATCCTAAACCTACTGAGACGGTTAAAGAACTTAATCCTGAAAAAAGCAAATTAACTGACCTAGATAAAGAGTTTATAAGAGAACTACAAAAAGATATAGAAATAATTCCAGAACCTTTCAAGAAAAGTGCAGAGAAACTTGGACTAATACAGCAAGAATTATTTAAAAAATCAAAAGAGTTTGAAGAAAACGGGATAATGAGACGTTTTGCTGCTATCTTGAGACATAGAGATGCAGGATTTACCGCAAACGGTATGATAGTCTGGAAGGTACCAGAAGAAGTGATAAATAAAGTAGGATACAAGTTGGCAGAATTTCCCCAAGTCAGTCATTGTTATAGAAGACCAACTTATCCAGATTGGAAATTTAATATATTTAGTATGATACATGCGAGAAGTATAGAAGCTGCTGAAAAAATTGCCAAAGAAATTTCATGTATAATTAAAATCTATGACTATAAGATTCTATTCAGTTCAAGAGAATTTAAGAAAGAAAGAGTAAAATATTTTGAGGAGTAATCAATTTAATAATTTTGAATATCGTTTAATAAAATAAAATATATATCAAATAATTAAAAGATAATTGTGTTATCTTCTGAAATCCAATCCCCAAAAATAGAATCCATCAAATCTTTTGATATAGCAGATATAGCAATTATGAGTCAACTTGCATATTCCTTCAAGGATGAATTTCAAAAATATTTTAAAGTTGATTCCTTTACTTCTCCTGATCCATTTAATAATGAAGATGGCAATATTTATTTAGTAATAGTCGATAGAGAAAATATAGATAGAATAATTTCAATGATTATCCTACGTAATGATTCCTATAATTCAATACCACTAGAAAAGATAATGAATGATAGACTGAAGATAATACAAATCTCTATAGAGAAAGCATTGTCATTAAAAAATGAAATGATGCCAAAAGATACAAACAATTTTTATCAGTTTAGAAAAGAAGACGGTAGGGTTATCGGATATATTATGTTCGCATTTCAGATATGCGGACAGAATTATTAAATTTTGAAATTCATAATATTGGTTCTTTTTTTATTTTTAAATTTTTATCTTCTAAAATTTCGATTCCCATCACTTGAAAAATTAATTTAGCATTTTCTTTTTCTCTAGCTAGAATTTTTTCAGCTATTTTCAATCTATAGGCCGGAGTCCATTGTTGTCCAATCTTATATTTTCCTTTCATATTGTTGGGGATTAGTTTTATTACAGTTACTTCTTGTACTGAATACATTTTTGAGTTAAGTTTTTCATAATTACCTTCAGGTTGATATTTTTCCATTAAAGAATTTAAAGCTAGTGTTTTCTCTTCCTTATCTTCAATGATATGTGAATGTCCTTTTATAACTACGCTTTTATACAATGTATCAGCCTGAGACGCATCAGAAGGATGGAAATAATAGGATGGCAAAAAAGCCAAATGTTGATCTACTTCAAATCCTGTATTTGAATTCCTTTTGATATTATCTATTTTTTCACCAAATCGATAAGAATGCATGTATATAGCATCTTGTTTAAGAATATGTGAATTATCTATTTTTTCAGCTTGAACATACACAAAATTCATCGGTATTATCTGGGGAAAGCCATTGATATCTATAGTTGCAAATCTTCCAACTGCTTGATTATTTAGAAAATTGATAATATTTTCTTTGGATTGAATTTCGAGTTTTTTTATAAGTTTCATTAGAATTTATTTCATAATACTTTATAAAGAGATTTAATATAAAAATGAAGAATTTATATTCTAAAATTTTGAAATAGATTCCAATACAATAAATTCAATTAATTTATTCAAAATTTAATGTTTCCTGTTGATTTTTTGTAATAGCCTCGTTAAATTCATAATTAAGAATTTTTTTCACTTTTTCAGCTCTTGTTTTTCCAAAACCGGGAATCAAAGCTAATTCAGATACCGATGCATTCATTGCTCTTGTTGGTGTTTTGAATTTTTTAAGCAATTTTATGGCTAATTTATCTCCTACACCAGGTAATGATGAAAGTATAGATAACTGTTGTAATTGCATATGATTTCCTTTTTTTATTCTCTTTATTAATGGCCCATTGATTGTAATACCAGATTTTATTGCTTTATTCAATAAAATAATTAAAAATTTTGAAGTGTAATTTGCCGAAGGAGAATGAATAACTGGTATCCTAAAAATTAATGCAATAGTTGCAAGAGCATCATAAACCTGCAAAATTTTCTCGAATGAAATTTCAATTTCATTCATTTGGCTTTCACTAGAATTTTCAAACTGTAGATTCAAAATATTTCCTTCTATTATTAAAATAGGTTTAGAATAAAACTGGGTCAAATCAGAACATTGAATAAACAGTCTTCCATCATATATTGAATTAATTAAATCATGTATTGTCTTTCTTTCAATAGCTATTTCTGGTGCTATAATATAATCTCCTACTGAAAGTCGAGCAAAATCTATTTGTGCACCATCTTCAATTAAGAATTTAGGAACTCTACTATTTCGCTCTCTTTCATCTACTACAATACGAAAAGACACAAATAGAATTAAATATTCGGATTATTGTTTCTAACTAAAAATTAAACTATAAAAAATAACTTTATTTTTGTGTTGTAGATTGTGTTCCTTTTAGCATTTGATTAATCTTATTTTCGACTTCCTTAAGATTTTCTTTTACACGTAATTCTTGTTTTCCTAATACCATAACTCTTGTATTTGCTAATTCTTTTTTTTCTGTAAGTTCCTTTTCTATTGTATCTTTCTCAGATTTTATTAATAAAGGTCCTGCTGCTTTATAAATAGAATCAGATGTAGTTATTTTACTTAATTCCTCCAATGCCCTTTCTGTTTCAACAATTTCTAGTTCAATTTGTTGCTTCTGCATCATAATAGCTTGCAAGTTTTGTTGAAGCTGTTGTAACCTAGATATTTGTTCTTTAAGCCAAGGAGGTAGTTCATTTTCTTGACTCAATTCATTGAATAATTAAGTAATTGAATATAAATTCATAACGTTATACAAATAACAGATTAGTTATGCATAAATGAGTGGTTTTAATAAGGCGTAAGTAAGAATTGATAGCAGATCTTAATTCTGCCAAATCAGAAGTAGAAATTTCAATTATTAACTGTGACATACAATCTGAATTTAATAAATATAATTTAATTTGGGGAGTGACTAAGATTTTTGTATCAGGTGCCAATGCATTATATAAAGATTCTAAAAAATTTTTTGTTTCTGAAGGTAAAGAGAGATCAAGAGAAAAACTAATTTTAGCTTTGTAGTTTCTCAATATTTATATCATATGCTCCAGCAGCCACTTTAAAATTACATTTTGGACAATTCCAAATTCCACATGCAATTCGCATAAATTTTAATGAACCACAGGAAGGACAACGTCTTTTTTGTTTAAGAGTTCGATATACTTTACTATATCTTTTTCTAACAGTAGCACCAAATTTTGTTCCTAGACCCTTTAGTACGGTCTGCCCTTTTCTGTTTCTATTTACCACTAGCTTGTAGCTCCTTTAATTTAGTTCGTACAGTCTCTGCTTTAACTCTTGCTGTTTGAGCAGTAAATTTTATTTGTTCAAGAGTAAAATAACCAGTTGATCCCTTCTGTATTGCAGTATATTCATTATTAGAATTAGTAGTTATTGTTATTCTTGATTCCATACATGCCTCCTCTTCAGCAGTAGGATCTATAATAATATTATTTCCTATTCGTATAGAAGTTATTGATACAGGTATTGTTGTAATTGGAGGTTCCTGTTTTTTTCCTGTATCAACCACCTTTTCATCGTGAATTTCAAAAATTGGTAGTTTACTGCTTAATAATGCAGCAACTACAGCATATGAAGTTGCATCAAAAAGATTGCCATCAGCATTGATTATACTACAATCAACGAAAATAACATATACTATTTTACCAGGAATTAAAACTAATTTATCTAAGTCTATCATCTGAGATTCTCTGATGCCTCGATCAACTACTCTAGCAAGCTCTATTGTCTCCTCATCAGGAGGTCCAGGTTCTATGTAGGGAGATGCAATAGGTAAAACTTCTGCAGTTACAATTAATGCACCTTTATTTTCTAATCCTTCAAATGGTGCACCAGTTTCAACTTTTACACCTGCAATTACTTCTGAATTACCTAATCTTACCTTAGCCGAACCATCTGCTTTTTTTATTATATCTATTTCTATTTCTAAATCTCTTATATCTTCTAAACTTCTACCATCAAGTCTTTTTCCATTAGTAATTAAATCGAACATCTGTCGTTTACGTAGTTGTTCTATTACTATTGGTGATTTTTTTGATAAACTCAATTCTCCTTATTCTCCTCTAATTCTTTCTCTTCGCCTTCAGGCAAATCATTTCCAAAGTATTTTTCTATTAATGCTTTTCTTTGTATTTCATAAACCATTTTACATCCATGAATAGCTTTTTCTATACATTCATTAAATTGAGATTCAGTTAATATTCCATCTAATTGTAATAAGGTTATCTGTTCAAGATTTGGTAAATATGCAACGGGCATATCTGCTGATCCTTCTTTATCTTCAATGTCATTGATATCAAGAACTATTTTATCATTTACTTTTCCAGC
>DASUCH010000127.1:0-4616 GCA_035762785.1 Nitrososphaeraceae archaeon
ATAGAAAGTAGAGAAAATATTATCAAGGAAAAAAATATTTCTTAATTTCTACTGAATTTTTTCATCTAAAAGTTCAACTATGAAAAAATAATTATCTAGTTATGAATGATTTCTATTCCGATTGTAAGCGTGGAATATAGCAATAATAGTATTTATTATTTTAAACACTAATCGAATTTTGAATCTTCAATCATTAATACTTAGCCATTTTCATAAAAAAAGGAAATCAATTATACATAGCATGTTTAAAATAAAAAAATCGATAAAGGAACCAACTATAAAAAAACTATACTAAAGTAGTAGAAGTGGGGAATTTCTGCCAAATGGAGAAACCTTAGAAGAGAGTATGGAAACATATTAATAAAATCTTTTTGTAGATCAAAGTAGAACAGAGTTTATTCATGTGATACGATACAGAAGAAATGGAAGAATTGAAAATAATTGTCAAAATATCTTCGATTGTGAATTAATATTTAAATTTATAATTAAAGAATGAAAACTAAAAAGATACAAGGCAAACTTGTAGAAAATAGAATATTAATTCAGAATATTGAGAAAGCTCGATATCTATTTGGTAATGGATATTATGGAAAACCTTTGGGAATACCAAAACCAAAAGGGACTAATTTTGAATCTCCTCTGATTTTAGATTTAATTGAAAGCTATTATTTAATTCAAAAAGGAGAATTACAAATAACTTTAAATGATAAAATATTATCTTTAAAAGACTTAAAGATTATTTGTAAAAAACAATATGATAAATTTGACTCAAAATATATTGTATTTCAAAATTTAAGGAACCAAGGCTATATTGTCTCTCCAGGATTAAAATTCGGGTGCGATTTTGCTGTATACGAACGAGGTCCTGGGATCGATCATGCACCTTTTCTTATCCAAGTTATGACAAAGGAAGAACAAATTAGTGCTTCCGCAATTGTCTTAGCAGGCAGGCTTGCAACTACAGTAAAAAAACAATTTATTATTGCAATACCTAGACAAAGAGATCGAACTGTAGAATTTATTGGATTTGAATGGTGGAGGGCTTAATTTAATAATCATTTCAATAGATAAATTCGATTAAGAAAATGATGAAAAGAATTTTTTTCAAATAGATAGCCCTCATAGTGGTATTACTATTAATATTATTAACTAAAAATTTGAATTACAAGACTGAAATCAGGATATTAAAGAAATTTTGATTAATGAAAAAAAAGAATTTAATATTTAATTTTTTTAGGAGTATAAATATGGAAATTTAATGTCGTTTTCCTTTGATGTTCCTACAATATCATTTTCAAATAATCACTCATAACCATACTGATGATCTACACGATTTATTTGGCACTTTTGTAAGATAATTACATTATAATTATTTTAGAGTATTATGATAGAATATCTATAATAAATTAATATATATTTTGTATTCTTGGATTATAATTACAATCACAAAGCTAAAATATTCAATTTTTTATCTATTAGTTACATGGATCGCGTAAAGAGATTATCAATGGAACTTTTGGAAAATTACCCTGATAGATTTACCACAAATTTTGAAGAAAATAAGAAAACAATTTTAAGTTTAGCTATAATAAGATCTAAAATTTTAAGAAATAAGATGGCAGGATATATAACTTCTAAACTTACACGAGAAGCCGATCAGGAAAAAACTCAATCTGATTACTCTGAAAGTCAAATGGAAGAAAGTTAAACAATTTGATTATACTAAAATTATTAGGTGGAGTAAAATTTGCAATAGGAAAGAATTCATTAGTCATTGATAAACCACACTCCACTGTAAAAGAGATAATTGAGGAACTAAAAAACGAATCCAGAAATTCCCAAGTATTAAAGGACGAGAATTTACTGATATCTGTTAATGGAGTCGATTCCTCTGTTACTGGTGGTAAAGAAACAGTTATCAAATCGGGGGACATCATAACAATAGTTACTATTATCCATGGTGGATAGATAAATTAGAATAAATTACTTTGGTACTTTTCAAAATAAAAAATAAGTCTGTCTACTTTCATACAGTTTATTTCACTCAATATCATGATTTTACAATTATTGATAAATTAAGAAAGGAGTTTCCAGATACTTTCATCCAAGCATTAAATTTTACTATAATTTATAACTATGAACATCTGTTTGAGATTCTAAGAATATCAAATTTAGCAAAAACAAGGAATATAATGTGTTCAAATAAGATAGAATTAGATTTTTTGTTAAGAGTCATGGGAACTAATCAAATTTCTCAAGCGCTTAGAGAGGGTGGAATAACCATTGATCAGTATATAACTTTTGTTGTATTAGGAAAAAAGTACCTGATAGATAAGATTCATGAAAAACTAATTTTTTTATTTGGGAATTCCCAGGACGAAGTTTTCACTGACAAGTCCATTTTAAGAAAAAAAATTGAACTATATAAAACAAAATATAATAATAACTATTTTAATGAAGAAAATACTATTAAATTTCTAACTGAAGCAGCAGTCCTAGTTATGAAATAGATTTGATTAGATTTATTTTCCTCATTTAAAAAATATATATCGTAAAAGAATTGTAACTTTTTAAATAACCTCCTAAAAAGATTATCGAAAATGGACGTCTAAGACCTGAGAATTTTAGTTGTGAATAATATGACTCCTCAAAAGGAATAAAAAAATTAGAGTATCCGAGTAAGTCCCTTTTTAAGAATATTAAAGATTTCATAAAAATGCCTATTGAAATAGAATGAATAGGAGTATAAGGACACATATTTTTATTTGAAGTTCTGATCTCATATAAAATTTGATCGTCTTTCATATCAATTTCATAAATAAATCATTCTTTTTTGATCTATTAATAAACATTTTATTGAAATAAAGAAAGTAAACAAATCGTAGAAGTTCTATTTGGGTTTGGGTTATCAATTGTTCCAATAAATTTTAAAATTTTTAAATTCTTTGTTTTTATAGTATTGAGATTGAGTAATAGAAGTTATTGCTCGTTTAAATTCTATCTCTACAATATTGAATATGTTGGGTATAAACTTGGAATTGTTAGAGAAATCACAAACATTAAGATGCAGTATAAACAATATATTTAACTTTTATTTTTACAGAGTAAGTCAATAAATTTATACATTTTTACATAGGAAGAATTAAGATCATGGTATTCTTCAATTGAAGATTTTACATTTTTTAAGTGTTTTTCTAATTTTACGTCCTCCTTATCATTAACCATTTGATAATATTTTAAAAATTTTTTATGAAAGTTTTTTATTTCTTTTTTAATGAATGGATTTTCTATCAATAAAGAATTGAGTAGGTTTACATCATCATTTAAGATACTTTCTGATAAAATACATTGTATTCGAAATGTATTTCCGGAATAAAATTCTAACTCCTTGTATTTGTGTGATGAAATAACATCTGCGAATATTATATTCATGTAATGATTCAAACCCAAAACTATAGCCATGATATGGTCATGCTTAATTGCATTTTCAATTGGTAAAATATCAAAATTTTTAAATAGTTGCCTTACAAATTTGAGCTCTTTGTTATAGTTTTTCACTGGAATGAATAAAATCTTTAACCGTGTGGTGTGAGATGCACCTGGTCCAAACATTGGATGAATACAAATTGGCGAAATGGAATTTTGAATTTTAGAGAGAGATATAAAAGATTTAGTTTTGATAGAAGAGATATCAATTAATACAGAATTTGGTTTCATTATTTGTGAACATTTATGTATCATTTGCGGTATGATTTTTAATGGAATACACAAAATTACTATATCAGAATCTTTAATACACTTATTAAGATCAATTTCTATTTTGACCTTTAATTGTTTATTTATTGAGTACATATTTTTATCATAAACTTTGATATGAAAGTTTTTATTATTTATAAAATACTTTGTGAACCAAGATCCCATTCGACCTCCTGCCCCAATTATGGCAATTTCTTTCATCTCGATTGGATTACCTATTTAAGGTATTTTGCCAAAATGTCCAAACCGTCATTTAACAAGTTTGATGGTTGACATGCAGAAATTCTAATAAATTTTTTATAAGAATTTCCAAATCCACTTCCTGGTGCTATTGCTACTCCATTTTTCAATAAATCATAAACGAAAGAAATATCATCTGAGTAACTTTTAGCTAAAATCCTTGGAAAGACATACATTGCACCATTCGGAATAAGGAATTCTGTTTTCATTTCTTCTAACCTCTTACAAATCAGATTGATTCTTGATTGGATAGAATCAATATTTGATTGAACATTATTCCCTAGTGCGACTAAAGCAGAATACTGCATTGGTTCAGCTACCGATGTAATAGATGTAGCCTGAACCTTACGCATTTGTGATATTATACTGTTATTTGCTATTCCATAGCCTACTCTGAATCCTGTCATTCCATAAGTCTTTGAAAAAGAGGATACCATTATACTTTTATCATATTGATAGTCTAAAATGCTATTATATTTACAAAATGAATAGTCTGAATAAACCTCATCGCTTAAAATATATAAATTATAATCTCTGGCTATAGAAACTATTTTCTCCATTAAATGAGAATCAAGTATTTTTCCTGTTGGATTGTTAGGATAGTTTATTATAATCATTTT
>DASUCH010000128.1:0-29527 GCA_035762785.1 Nitrososphaeraceae archaeon
ATTGGATTAGAGAAATTTATCTATAAGTATTCTTAAGTATAAGGTCGTAATTTTTATAACTTCATTACTCTTATGAAAATGTCAGCAGCTCTCGGAAGAGGATTTGAAACTAGTTTACTGTATTTCCTATATGCAAGTAAATAGATTCATTTATTATTGGTTATTAGATGTTATAATCTATAAGTAATGTCGACTATAACAGACTGAGGATTCTTTACAACATTCGGACTTGGATCTTGTGTGAAATTACGAATTGACCTAATCCAACAATCCATATTTGGTTTGGTATAACTTTATGTGAGTATTTGTATTGTTTAAAACCGAAGAAATATCATATTTTTTCTATCTGAAATTATACTCATATTGTAAATCACTCTACTGTTAAAGTCCCTATCATGTATGGATGTACCATGCAATAGTATGGATGTGTCCCTGCATCAATAGTTGATGTATCTAGTTCAGCGGAATCACCACCATTTATTATGCTGGTATCAAATAGCTTGCCAGAATTGGGGTCAGATCCACTTTCACCATTGGTAACAGTATGAGGCATCGTATCTACATTGTCCACAAGTATTTTATCACCTTTCTTGACTGTTAGTGCGTCGGGGTCATAGTCAGGGTTTCCCTGTATGGATGAACCGTCAAGAATTGTTAATGTAACACCTCCTCCTCCTGCTGCTGCGGGTGTTGATTGTCCTTCTTGAGTTGATCCGGCGGATGTAACGTTTCCTGTGGATTCAGATATAGTAGTATTTGCTGATGATTGTGTTGTGGTTATTCCTTGGCTACTTTGTGAGATGGAAGTTGGTGCTCTATTTGAATCTAATACCTCACGAAGAGAAGGGGGAACTTCACTAGTGCCACTACTGTCTTCACCTTCTACAGCTGACAGATTATATTTTTCTCTAAGTGTTTCTTGCTGATTTGATAAAACTTGATTAGAAAATGAAGGTCCTATATATCCGAAGGAAGCCCACAATATATAAATTATAACAAGTGACAAAGCCATAACTCCCATTGGAATTCCATAATCTTTTATTTTTTTAAATTTATCAGGTGATTTCTCTGGTAATCCCTTTTCATTATTGCTCACTCGTTAAATTAAAAACAAAAGGTCATATTAAGATTGTTTGTATAATTAATATAATAAAATAAAATAATCAGGAATTAGTACCTATTTTATAAATTAACCGTATAATATTACAATATTATTTATAATAGTGTAGTAACGAAAACCGATATATATGATGGTATATAAAGTATAACTAGACAGAAATATGTATTTTGAGGTTGTAATAGAATGAAAAATAGAAGTAGAACAGAAATAGTTGGTAATATACTCGACTCAGCCAATGGCGGAGCAACTAAGACAAAAATTATGTATAAAGCTTTTCTAAGTTATGGGCAATTAAAGGAATATCTTTCTGTTTTGACAGAAAACAATCTAATAGAATATCTTGATGGGACTCAAACGTTCAAGACTACAGAAAAAGGATTAAACTATCTCAAAAAGCATAACGAGATGGAAGAATTATTACAAACTACTACTAAAACACAATAACAGTCAGTATTCAGAATCACTAACTGATCGTATGAGATCTAATTGAATAGATTTGTTCCATTACATTACCATTATAAATTAATAGAAGTTTTCTTTACGTATCTCTTTGATGGTCCTAATGTTTTATAAGTAACGGTGTATTGGACTAAATCTAGTTCTCAAGAAATTGAAATCTATTTTTTCAATAAAAATCCAGATAATTTGGAGTGGAAACAAATTAGACCTGTATTGATTATTTAAAAAGCCATAGCCATCATTATCATCATCACCTAGCAATGAATACCATTCTATGCCCGAGAGAGGACTGACTATGGCCTTGTGGAATATGTAAGACTGCATTGCTAGTAATATTATTTAATAATCTGAGACAAAAGTTATTGACAGTAAGAATGAATTATAAATTGCCATTCCCTCATTGTATTACGTTATAGGTATGAGTAATTGAGTAATGAGGCTTAAATGTGAGTTCAATATGAACTGGTAATATTCATGAAATATTTTATTAAATAATTTGATATAATTTAATTGTCATAGCCTGAACAAATTTGGTGAATTGGTTTATAATTATAGATATACATTCAGACTATGACGGTGGGTGACGATGGTTTTTTTTCAGATAGGGTGATGGTATCTATCTACTGAAATATTTATGACTTGTGAAACTATCTTTTGGAGAATTGAATAATAATTATTTCACTCACATAATTAATTAATTAATTTATAAATAAATGAATAATAAATGAATAATGATTAACTATAACATTCTAAGTAAAAACTATCATTCTCTTTATTATAACAAATACGAATCCTGTAATTATCAAATGTAAATTTCTGGAATTCCTTATCATTTGATGCTATATCTTTGATCAATTCATAAAAATAATCTTCCGTTGGTCTTGGTTTTGTAGGATCAATTTTATATTTTTTAATTTCAAAAAGATATTTGCTTATCACATATCCTGCTGCTTTATTCATAAGTTCTGGGTCATGCTGATCTATATCGTTAGAATCTTTGTTTATTATCATTTAATTTTATTATATTCCTCCTCCTACCAAATTCTTGTGCTTGTACACTTGAAAATTTATGCTAGTAAAAGGTGCTAACATTATTATCAATAATGCTATCAACAAGAATAGACTGAAACTTATTGTTGTTGATTTGTGCATTACATTTTTTAAACATTTAAAATATAATTCAAGTTCTTAGCAACACTTGCTAACATAGTATTACTAAATTAGATTAGTGAAGTTAATAAGTAAATGTGTATTATGATTTATAGTTGCTAATTTTTATCTAGTATTTGCTATGAAAAATGGTATATCATTTGTGTCTAGGATTTTCATATGGTTTTAGTTCTACTATTTCTCTCATTATTCATCATGGTTAGACTAACTGATTAAGTGATAAATTGATAAATTAAAATACTCACAATAAAAAACCATAGCTTGTATATATGTATATATGAAGACCTTGACAGAGTATACACATATACATAAACACACACAAGCTATGGTTTATGATAGGTTTCCCAATGTAGTGGATTGTAATATTAAACATATCCAAGATATTTAAAAATCGGTAAACAAGGTTAACAATCAATTATGTAATTTAAATTGATATTTTCATTTTCCTACGCTTCAAAATTAGCTATAAATTAGATTGATAGTACTAATTTACAATTTCAAATGAATCTACCATTCTTTGTATAATTGGCCAAGTTAATGGGTACAGATGTTCACTTACTGTATTTACAATTAAGTATAATTTATTATCTTTAATAGTCCATATCTGTGCAGCTGTGAATTTTCCATTTGGATCAGAAGCATTGAAGATAAAGTTATATCCAGGATTATCACCTAGCTTGACATTTCCCAACTTTAGAAGATTAAAATCAGAATATATTATTCTATGTTGGTTAATTCCTTCACTTGCAAAATCTGTTAATGTTCCAGTGGTTTTATTTGCCACTATAACCATTAATACTGGGTCATTATTAGGAGGAGAACTAAAAGTTACAACATTGATTTGTTTATAACGGTCGTTGCCAATAGCAGAACCTGGCTCAGTCTTTAGCCAATTAGCAGGATATTCAATTTTTATCCCATATTTTGAGTTTTGATATGTTTCAAATTTCTCTATATTAGTGATATTAGATTGACTAGGAGTAAGAATGTTGAGATCTTCTGTCTGTCCTTCTGTATTCTGCCAGATATTAGAGGATAATGTAATAGAAAGTATAAATATTACCATTAATGAAACAATGATAAAATTATTGTTCACATCCATTTTTAGAAATTACATTATTTATTGTTAATGATTGAATAATTTTATTATATAGATATGATTTAATTGAGTAAAAATGAATATTCATTTTTATTGGAAACCCTACAATACAGTATTTGTAATAGTAAGTATATATCTTATTCTAATTTTTGTAGTAGAGATATTAGAAACTTTATCAGTTTATCATTCATTATTTATAATGATAACTGAAGTTCATGGTTATTTTGTTTAAAAGAATAGAACTATTTAATAATAAATTAAACATTTAATATAGTACTAATGGGGTTTTTTTAAAATATCAAATAATAATAACAATAATAATTACATATTGTTGGTCGATGATGAAAAAGATGTTCTTGATCTATTTAGTGAATATTTAAAATCGAACGGTTATAACATCATCTCGTTTGATAATCCAGTTAAAGCATTAGAATATTTTTATAAAAATACAAACAATTGTTCTGTGGTTATTACGGATTATAGAATGCCGCAAATGTCAGGCTTAGATTTTTTAAAAAAAATAAGAGAAAAAGATACTGATCATAAAATAAAAACAATAATTGTTAGCGCATATACGAAAACTGATATTCCTTATGAAATATCCTATATTATGAAAATCGACAAAATATTAGAGAAGCCTGTATTCCTTGATGAATTAAAAACAGAAATACAAAAATTGATGGTGCCTCATTAATTTACATTTACTATCATCTATAATTATTCTATTTGAATTACAAGATAAAATGGAAACAGGGTACTTATAGGATATATTCTATCCTATACTGACAGTATACATAGTGTCAACTTTATAACCGCAGTAATTCATAATTTAATTAATTTTTATTTAAAAGTCAAGCCATGGCCCAGCTTTCTCTGAGGAGAGATGTAGAAGACTATCGTCTACTAACAAATCTTATAGTTGGTCTATCCATAAGATTGTTGTGTATATTCAAATCGATATTATAGTATTTAATAATTTGAAATAATTGATTAATTACTGTAGTAGCGCCTTCTAAGTAATATTTATCATAACAATAGAAAGTTATCCATCGAAGGAAAGGTAAAATTTTTATGCTGTAGATGTTAATAGATTGCTACTATTCTCTATAAGAATTGGAGATAATTTTATTAATTGTCATAGCCTGAACTGAACTTTAAAGATAAAAAATATAGATCGAAAGGTTAAGCGAGAATATAATTGATTATTACCATTTAAAAATAGTGAATCTGAGTAATATTTTATATTAATACAATAACTATAATATTGATACATAACAAATTTCAAAAATTTCTAAATTGAATAGTTTCTCTTCCTAAGATAGAAATAATATGTCTTTTGACCTGGGTCGCCGCAATAAACCAGATAAAGAATATTCTCATGATAATAAAAAGTCCATTACAGATAAAGCTGATTTAAAAGAGATTAATAAAATAAATGAGATGTTAAATCCAGACGAAAAAGTATTACTTGTTGCAAGACAATCCAAAATAAAGCCTGGGGGCTCATATTTTACACCCAATACCATTTATGCAACAGACAGAAGAATAATAATAAGAGACCCATATATGCTTGGTATAAAAGCAAATGTAGTAGATATTCCTTATGATATAATTACAAGTTTAAAGCTGGAAAAAGGATTACTATCATCTACAATACGTTTTAAAGCTTCTGGATTAATGAGCTCAACCAAATTAGGGATGATGGATAGTATAATCGAAGGTGAAGCTGATCAAACAGGTATAATAGAGGCTATTCCAAGAGATAAGGCAGAAGATTTATTGGAAATAATTCGTTCAGGAATGAATGGTGGTCGTAAATCAGAGCCAACAAAAAAAAATATATCCTCTAAATTGGTTGAAACCAAAGATTATACTCCCTCATCTAATCAATCAGTCTTAATTGCAGATGAGTTACAGAAACTTGCTAAATTGAAAGAAGAAGGAACACTAACTGAAGAAGAGTTTAATCAAATGAAACAACATTTAATTAGAAATATTAAAAAATAGTGTAAATTTCATAATCTAATTTTAAATATTCAATATATAATTTTAAAAATGGAAGTTAAGATTATACAATTAATATTTTTCAATTAATTATATAATACTATTGAGTTCTCTTTTCTCCATGACAAAATTTGCTCTAGTCATTATATTTTCTAATTTTCCCCTTACTATTGAAATCTGAAAATACAGTTAAACACCTAATAATAGAAGAAAGATGATATTTTAAACCCAAAGGAATAAAATTATTTATTATGTATTTTTAAATACTAAAAAGTTCCATAGAGATATATACATTTTACAATAACGAAATTTTAAAATTACAAAAGAAGACAATAAATATTACTCAAATAGAAAAAAGTAGTCTTATTGAATGATGTTACAACAATCAAAAAAATTCTCGATAAAATAAATAAAAACAAGGTCTATTATTAAGTGGGAATCCTATAACTAAACTTGGAGAACAGTTAGGTTCTCAAATGAAGTAGAAGAAGATGGTTTCACTCCAATTTTTGCTTAAAGGTGCAGTGAAAATTTATATAATAAAAGAAATAAGATGATATTAAATGTGAGATTATGTCGATAGACTCACCCATGGACGAAATTTCAAATGCTAAAACTAAAGTTGAAGATCTGGAAAGCGAAATAAATAATATTGATAAAAAACTCGAGTTAATTAAAGAAACTTCAGGTTATAGATCTAATACGGAGCTGGTTAAAGTTTACGATAATGTAATAACATACTATAAAAATCTAATTATGGCATATAAAAAATATATTGAAACTTTTGAAAAGAACATTTAAAATAAATGTCATTCTCGAGCAAGCAAAAAATAATATTTAGTTGTATTCGAAATTAGAATACAGTCAATAAGTTCTATTTTTGAAAATAACTGAATATGTGTATTTATAATTATTTTAATATTATTCTAATTTTTGATTAATTTCATACGATGGATGTATTATAATAATAACTTTGATCTATCGTTATTATTTCAGATCCAAAATTAAATCCTATATGTTAGCTTTTACCTTGTGAAGACATGATAGATATATAAAGATGGTTATTCACAATTATTGGGTAAGATCCTTCTCAAAAGATGTAGCAAGTTTTTATAACTGTAACAACAAGTTATGGATCATGTCGCTTTGCTTTAAAAGCCTTCTGAGGTAGAGAAACAACATCCAAAAATCCTAGAGTATATCTTTTATTGCTACCAACTACATGAAACTTGTATTGATTATCATATATATCACGATAAAATTCTGAATAACTTTTAGCAGCATCATATGTTGTAAATTTAGTTCTTATTCCTTCTAGAATTATACTATTTCCATCAATATCTGTGATATCTATTGTATAAAACTTAGGTAATTTCTTTAGATGTTTTATTGTAATGTATGCAAGTATCAATAAAAATATAACCACACTAATCAAGACTAGTATATTCCCAAATACTCTACTAAAGTTCAAAATATTATCTATGATATTGTGTTCCAACCATGTGTACAGAACATTAAACACTCTGACAATTATAAATATATCAAAAAACATTACTTAGATGCTCCGAAATTTTTGAATATTATTCATATTCAATAATATATGCACACACAAGAATAAAAGAGTATGTTTAATTAGCTTTTATTACTATAGGTTAAAATTTTATATATAATTCCATTTTTGGCAAGTAATAATTCAATTCTATTTACAAATCAATTACGGATATTATATCCAGAAGACCAAATAAGTTAAAAGCTTTTACAATTCTACTAATACTGATTTGAATTACTCAATAAAATAATGCACATAATGCAGAGTAAAATTAAAATTAATTAAAAATTATGCGTTTAAACAAGAAATTTTTTTATTTGTTAACAATGACGACTTGAAAATAAGTATATAACTTAAGACATATAATAATATATACATTATTCTATATTCAATCTAAATTTATTTGGTAATATTATATCTTGCTAATATAGATTCCCTGTATCCTCACGATAAGTTCAATATGTACTTAAAGCGAGCGAGTTACTTAAATATAGTTAATTCATTAATTGAAAAAAATTTAAAATGTTTATGCTGGTTCTTTAGAATCATCCTCATCTGTATTTTGTGCTGCTTCCTCTCGTAAATTATCTGCAGGACCTGTAGTTGAAGGATCTGATTCTGCTGGACCTACCTTTTTCTGATTTTTTTGTGCTGATTCTAATTCCTCGCTATTATTTTGACTACTATTTTCTTCTGAATAACTCATAATTATCTATGTACAACAAAGGTTAAAGATGTTATTACATTGATAGATATTAAAATTAAATAACATATAGACAATATAACAATTCAAATTAATAATAATAATAATTTAGTAATGTATTTGAAACTAAAATATAGGATTAGCACAATGTATTTGATAAGTTATTATAACTTCTGATCCGTTAAAATCTTTTAAAAAATTATTATTTTTATCATCAAAAAACCTTAGAGTATAAATATCAGGTTTTATAACCTCAGCAATTATGTATTCTTCAAAACTACCAAATTCATCAGTTTCAAAATAACCATATGAATCTATAATTCCATTAGAATCAATAAATTCCCAATGAACATTTCCGTTAGGACTAAAACCATTGACCATAAAAAATATTTTATGATCAGTTAAGGATCCGCAATCTGGAAATATTTTAACATTTGGAGTTTCAGCTGCAACAAATGGAAGAATTTCCACTTTAATACCATAAATAAAAAAAGATATCATTAAAAAAACTAATGATAATGATAACAATATAGTATAGTTTATCATTACATATTATGTTTTAATTAGTATTAAAGAAGTTATATAAAATCTAGTATTATTTCTTTATCTATGTTTTTACTATAATTGTATATAAACATATTATTCTTAATGATTTTTAAATAGTTTTGTATCTAATTATTTGAATTTTATTAGAACCCGCAAGCCTCTAGATCCCCCAATGCTATACTCGTAATTGCCATATTTGTTTCCTAAACAAGTATTATTATTACTTAATTAACCTTGTAAATTTTTTCTCATTCCTTTTATTAAAGGAAGAATTTTTTCGATTATTATTTTATCGAAATGTTTTTCCTTAAAATCTATTGTTAAAATTAGATAGTAATTTTCACTAATAGGAATTATAAATCTACTAAAGTTTTCATATCTTCCAAATGCATATGTTAATTTTCCTATTTTTGGTTCAAATTTAGTCCTTGATTTATGTCGAGTTATTGTGTTGATTGCTGATTCTTGATTTTCTTCTTTATTAAGAAGTAATTTTATCCCTTCACGATGTTTTTCATTTATAATAATACCATTTTGATCAGTAATACCGACCCATCGAATGTACTTTTCCGAATGTAATACATTGTCAGTAAAATCAGAAAAAATTTCATTATGATTTGACATATTTTATTTATAAAAAAGTAATATCTAATTTATCCCTATGGTATTTTAAAAAAAAGCTTGTTAAAGGTTGATATTTTTACAAAATGAAGTAAATATATATAAAATTTTAAAAATTTACCCTTTTTTAGTAGTCATACTTCCTTCAAAGCACTTCATTGATACTCTCCAAAATTTTATTTAGGTTTTGTTTTTTTTCTAAAATATTATTCCATGGGTTTTTTATTTTTTTAGTGAGAACATCAGGAACATTAAAAATTGTATAATCTGTTGGAACTATCTGTGAGAGATCACCCCATTTAATAGGAAATGATACACTAGCAGAATTAGTAGGTCTTGGCGAAAATATTGATGCTATTGTCTTGCCTCTAGCATTTTGATTATGATCAAAGAACACTTTGCCTGTTCGCTTAGTGGTATCCCATTCCATAGTAATCCTTTTCGGATGTCTTTTGATAAGAATTTTACCTATAACTTCTGCAAACGATCTAGTTTGTTCATAAGTATACAAATTAACAATAGGAACAAAAATATGCAATCCTGTTTTCCCTGATGTCTTTATATATGATTCTATCTTTAGTTCGTCAAATAATTCTTTTAGGTCAAAAGCTACATCAATTGTTGCTCTGAATGCTTTGATATTGTATTCTGGTTCTTTTTGATTTTTATTTTTTTCTTGTCCTGAATATATGTAGGGATCTAAGTCAAAAACTATAAAGTCAGGGAAATTTAAACCACATTTTTCCTTATCTAATATATCATCTCTTTCTTTGCATGACTCAAAATTATTAATCCTACTATACCATGGATGCATCTCTATACAACCTAGATTTGCGAGCCATAGAATAGTTTCCTTGTTATTAGATATAATATAATTGATAAGGTTGTCTTCTCTTGATTCAGAATAAACTTTTACTGTTTGTAGGAATGATGGTTTATTGTTTTGATTCCAATTTTTATGATAAAATGATTTTCCTTTAATTCCATCAGGATATCGACTTAACGATAAGGGTCGATCCTTGAGATAAGGGAGGATAAATTTACTTATTTTATCATAATATTCAATTAAATTTTTTTTAGTAACTTGTGGATGGTTTATTGTTTTGTCCCAGAATACTTTATCTAGATTAGAGAAGAAAGAAAAATTGTTATTATTGTCATTGTTATTGTTATTCTCTATATTATAGTAAATATTGTTTTTTTTTCCATTTTTTTTTTCTTCTACTACTTTTATTAGTTTTTCAGTATATTTTTCCTCTTCCAAAATACATTCTTTTGGTGTCTTGTCTTCTCTTACTCTGAGAAAAATAGGAGATCTCATAATCTCTCCACTAGTCCAATTACTAAATTTTATTTCTACTACAAGTTCTGGTTGTGTCCAGAAAGGTTCTCTATTAGTATACGGTACATGTTCAACTGGGCATTTTTCGATCCTAATTTTTTGAAGTTTATCATATATCTGTTTAAGGAGAAAAAAATCAAAGCCACTTCCAGTGTGACCAACAAATTGTAATTTACCTTTGGAATTATTAACAGCAAGAAGGAGTGAACCAAAGTAGTTTTTTCTATTTCCTTCTCCTCTAGTATAACCTATGACTATACAGTCTTGAGTTTTAATGTGTTTTATTTTTAACCATTCTCTAGATCGTATTCCTTGTACATATTTGCTTGATTTATATTTGGCTATTAATCCTTCTAATCCCATTCGTTTAGTTGAATCGAAAATTTGTTTACCTATTTCCTCTATAAAATCAGATTTTTTTATTCTTATACTTTCTCTCACTACCTCTGAAAGAATTTTTCGTCTTTCTAAAAATGGTAAATCCTGCAAATTTTTTTTATCTAGATAAAGAATATCAAAAAAGTAATAGGTTGCTGGTAGTTCTTTAGATAAGATTTCGATTTCTCTACTGGAATCAATATTCATTCTCCTTTGATGATTCTGAAAACTTGGAATTCCCGTTTTTTTGTCCAAGACAACAATCTCACCATCCAAAATTGCTGATTCCTTACAATTTATAGCTGACTTTAATGCCGTTACTAGCTCTGGATATCTGTGAGTGATAAATCTGCCATTTCTAGATTGTAAATCTAGTGTTTTCTTCAACTTATTAAAGAATAGTATAGAACGTACTCCATCCCATTTGATTTCAAAGACCCAATCTTTGCTGTTAAAGGGTTCATCTACTAATGTTGATAACATTGGTTTTATTGTGGGTGGAAACCCTTCGATTACTTCTTGTTGTTGTTGTTGTTGGTTAGAAAAAGTAGTAGGTATATCAGTAGTAGTATATTTTGGCTGATTATTATCACTTATTTTGGTTGGTTTATTAAAAGAGACTTTGGTCTTGTCTTTTTTGTTGTAATGTCTATCTTCTTTTTCTAAATCCTTATTTGTCCTGCTGGTTAAAACAGAATTTGGTCTAGTTATAGTTAGTTCTTCATTAGATTCGAATTCGTCAGCTAATTTAATCAAGAGCCATTGCTTTCCTTCTTTTTCTCTATCTAAATGAGTCCTCACTAAGGTAAATTTTCCCTTTAGTTTGTGACCAAATAAAGTAAAAGTAATTTTTCCTTTTTCAAATTGATCTGATATTTCCTGCTCGGATGTATATGTGCCCGTATCCCATACAATTACCGTACCTGCACCGTAACTTCCTTGAGGAATTACACCCTCAAAGAGCAAGTAATCTAATGGATGATCTTCTGTTAGAACTGCAAGTCTTTTTATTTTTGGATTAAGTGAGATTCCTTTTGGTACAGCCCAAGATTTTAATACTCTTTCTTTTGTATCTTCTAGTCTAAAGTCATAATGCAATCTGCTAGCATCATGTTTTTGTACTACATATTTCCTTCTGCTTTTATTGTCTGTGAGTTGTTTTTTGTTTCCTGGAGGCTCGGGTGTGCGAGTAAAATTTCTTTTTTTATTATATTCATCTAACATTTTGTGCCACTAATTTACAATATAGAAGAAAAAGAGAGAAGTAGCATAATTATACATGTAGTCAACAATATCATATCAAAAGGTAACAAATTTCTGATAGAGATATTTATAATGATTTCTATATGTTTCTTCAATCTTCTTTAGCGATTGATTCTATTACCCCAATTTCTATGTCTCATTCTCAAACGCTTAACTGCAACATTTTCTCTAACTGAGTAGTAGTTCATGCAAATCCCTTATAATAAATTATTATTTTTCTTCATTATATCTCATGAATACTCCAAGCGTTTTGTTCATAGGATGTTTACATCTACAACTATGCGTGTTTAAACCATGAAGTGAAAACTTGTGACGACATCTATAGTAAGTACATATTGGTTCAGTCTCTTGACCGAATACATCAATTATTAGTTGTGGTTGTTGTTGTTTTTCCTGTATTTCTTTGTCTGCTGATTCATTTGTCTTAGATGGTGTTGACGATGAAGCTAAACATAATAATGAAGGAAACTCAACAAACCTATTCACAAGTAACTGCATTTCTACGTCAGTCATCCATTGATAGCTATAAATTAAACCGTCTTTTTTTGTAGGCGAATTTAGCTCTATTTTCGCAAGATTTACATTTCGGTTTCCAAAATTTCTTAAATATTCATTTAGAATTTTTCTTCCTGATTTTGGTTTTGTTGCGAGTACTATTGTTTTTTCTGTCTGGAAAAGCATTAACTATCTATCATCCTCTCATTTTTTTTGTCTACGGGGTTTGCTTTTTAGGTCAATGCTAGCTTTAAGAGCCTCAAGTAAGTTTGTAGTATCTTCAACTTTATCTTCTTCTTTCCCAATAGTGACTTTCTGTCCTTTTGATTTTGCTTCTATTAGTTTTTTTACTTCTTCAGAGTAACTATCTGAATATTTACCTATATCAAATTGTTCGCTAGTTAAGTTAGCAACTAATGTCTTTCCTAAAGATAACTCCTTATCCTCGACCTTAGGCTGCTGAGCGCTAGAAATACCTTCAACTTCATCCATGGGTTTTATCTCATCTAAATATTTTAGCTGATGCATTATGAGGCCTCTTTGATATGATCTTAACGCAACCAAATGTTCTTTATCTCTTAAGACCACCTTACCTATTGCTATTTTATTAGTCTCATTGAGAATCTTGACAAATAGAGAATAGGCTTTACTAGTGGAAGGGGGTGTATTTTTCTTCTTCTTTGTCATTCCAGTGTCAGGACCAATATAATACGTCTTCTCTATAAATAGAGGATCAAATTCTTCTGAATCTATGAATTCATTAATTTCTATCGTATGTGTAGTTTTTAATTTGATATTCTCTAAATCTTCTTTTTCTAGAACAACATAATTGTTTTTTGTAATTTCGTAGCCTTTTTTTATCTCAGACCAAGGAATTTCCCTTTCTTCTATTGGGCACCATTTTTTATATTTAATTTTGTGACCTTTTTCATCTAATTGATTAAAAGATGAAAATTCATCTTTTTGTGTAGCTACAAAAACCTGAACAGGTATGTTGACTAGTCCAAAAGATATACTGCCTTTCCATATAGTGCGAGCAGCCATACTAATAGTATATCCTACAATCCTTTAAACAACTATGGAATAAAGATATGTATCTTTAGTTGAATGATTATTCAGAATAATCATCTAGAAAAATTTTATTCATGTAATTAATGCAAAAAAGACAAGATGAAGATCCTATACTTCATTCTCATCATTTAGTATCTCGATTCACATTTGCTAATCTAAATTCATAGGATACTTTAACTACTTTTAGAGGTATTTCATAGTTAATTTATAAGTCAATAAATCTATTTAACATTAAAATGAATCCAAATAATACAAATCAATTAAGTTCATATATTCGAGGATTTGAAAGTGACTCACCTGAAAGTCTTGGAGAAAAAATAACTACTTTTTTAACAGAAAATCCAGAATTAGAACTCAAAGATATTAAATATAGTTCATATGGATTTATACACAATCTTAATAGAGAAACTAGTTATAGTGCATTAGTGATTTCTATTAGGAAATAAAAAACCCTTTTTTAAATTATTTAAAAAATAATTACAATACAAGTTATTTTATAATTGATAATTGTAGAATGTGCTGTAATTATTCATTATCATTATGAGGTAATATTTCACAATGGTGAAAGTGGCTAGTGAATTTTTTAATATCAAATATACTGAGAATTGAATTTATTTAATATCCATTTTAAATTTATTCTTATTTTATTAAAGTAATTGTTATAAAACTATTAATAATGCATTAACGTATTCCTATTTAAATTGGTATTTACTAAAAAAAGTATTGAAAGATCATTGTTACTGGACACATAAAATATATTTATATCTAGTATTTCTATAAATATAAAAGGAAAGGAAATGGGAATAATAATAAGCAAAAATGATGAATTCACTACATTCTTAAAAAATAAGCTTAAGGAAAGGTACGAGCAAAGAAGAAGGTTAGATAATAAAGTACATGTATCCGATATTATTCCTTCTTCCTGTATAAGAAAACAGTATTACGCCCGTAAATTACCTGAATTAGACGTTATATCAAATGAAACTGTCCAGCATTTTGTAAGAGGAGAGGCAAGTGAATTAGTTATTACTAATCTGGCAGATTTGGGAGTATCACAAGCAGAATTAGAAATGGATGGATTAACTGGACGTCCTGACATAATGAATAGTGATGTAATTGTTGAATTAAAGGATACTATGAATACACAAAGATTGAATGTTACTGATGATAAATTTAAATCATATCTCAGGCAATTACTATACTATCTTGTAATAACAGGAATAGAAAAAGGTATTATTTCTATAAAATATAATATTAAAGAATTAAAATGGATTAAAAGTGATCCTCTTGGAGATTATTTCTTTAGACCTTTTAATTCAAAACCTCCTGAAATAGAGAGTTGGGAAATCTTTCTACCTGCTAATGATATTACCAGAGAAATTCTAAAAAATGAAATGATTAGAAGAAAGAATCTTTTTGTGAAAGCTTTAGAAAATGAAGATGTTACTATATTACCAAGACTTCCAGAAAAAATCAGAAGCCGAAAATGTCCTTGGTGTAAATTTTATGAGATTTGTATGGATAGTAAGAATTATGAAACAGAAGAAGCTAAAGAAATGGCCAACGAAATAGATATCTTGGATATACCAGGTGTTATAGATTTAAAAATTCACGATACCACCACCAATACAACTACTTGATTATTTATACCATTTAATTCAGTAGATAGATAATCCTTCTTTTATGCTAATTTAACTTTTATATATCTTATTGAAAGATTATCCCATTTTTTATGTGACCATTATATGAATATTTTCTTATGAAAAAAATAAAAATTATTTTTTATTTTCTTATTTTTGTAATTAGATAAGAACAAGGAAAATCAAGGTAAAAAAATAAGATAAGAAAAAAATGTAATTAACATAATTAGACAAGATAGCTAATATTTTTTTCTTCTAGTACTTATAAGTAGTATTTTATTACTATATAAATTTACAGGACAAGGTTAATTATAGGGTTAACATAATAAATAATATGAGTTATTTTTTAATTTCATCAAAACAGATTAATTGTACACTCAGTGGACATGATGTATCTGTAGAAGATGAAGAAAATTTATTCAAATGTCAAGAAGGATATCTTAACACAAAATGTGTAAGATGTAGTTATCCTTTAATATTACGTATTGATCCTACCGATACGGAAGAATATACTTATATGATATTAGAAAAAAACTAAACCGAGAGTTTACTTTTATAACATTGAAGATCTATTAGATTTTTATCTTATTCATACTATAAATTTTAATTGTAAATATATTATACTAGTTTGGTAGGAATCGGTAAAAGAAGATTGGATAATACAAAGTTTTTCTTGCATAGTATTATCATTATGAAAGTATCTAATCTTCAAATTAAGAGGTCAATTATGCAAATACCACAAAAAACACTAATAAGTGGAAGACTTCCCTATTAGAATTATAGAATTATTAAAAGCTCAGATTCTTATAAATCCAATTAAGATTGCCAAATGTCCCTTCTGATTAGTTGGAATTACTGTTTAACTCATTATAATGAATGACATCCAATAAGTTATTTAGTCTAATAATGAATACTAATTGGAAAAAATTATTAAAGTTTGATCTATAACAACCATTGTTCCTAAACTAAAGTTAATGAAACGAGAAGTAATATTTTTTTATTCAAAACAAATAAAGTATGTTTTCATTCTTCTAATATTAGTTCCATTATTATTAAGTAATTTTCTGCCTAATACATTTCAATCAATTTTCTCTCAAACTAATCCAGTTGGAAATATCGAAGAATATGAAAATCCTTTATTCGGAGTAAGTATAGATTATCCTTCTACTTGGATAATTGAGGAATTTGAAAAGAAGATAAAAAACGATGATATAGTTGGCATTAATAATATCATATCTTTTTGTCCAAATCTTAACACATTAAAACAAAGTCCTTCAGCCCAAATTAATAATACTAATCAAATATGTACAAATCATGAAAAGAGTTTTGATATTTATGTTCATAATCTACCAAAAGGAATGACATTAGAAGAATTTACTAATTCCAAGATTTCTTCATATAAATTAGAATTAACAGACTTTAAAATTATAGAGTCTAATCCACGTATAATGATTGATGGTATTCCTGCCTATAAAGTAACTTATACGTACACTGATAAGAATAACAACGATAAAAAAATTCAGGTTATGGAAGTATGGACAGTTATTAATAATGACAAAGATGATTTAGGAGATCATGTTGGTAAAGCATATTCAATACGTTATGAAGCTATACCTATAGAGTTTCCAATTTATCTCAATACAGCAAACAACACAATAAGTTCATTTGACTTCAGAAATATTGAGAATGATGAAAATGACAATTAGAATAACGTAATTTATATTCAACATCCTATTTCATTTCTTATATTCATTCCAGAATTTTGTGTGCGAGGTTTTATATTATGTCAATCGAGTTCTTATATGTGTCAGTATATAAGGTTTAGGTGGATAAATAAGGGTTTTTTCGTATAGGTTAACCAAAGAACAAATAAATGGTAGTTTTTGTATTTGCTCTTAATTTAACTAAGCTTTGATCAATGAAACGCTGCCACGTTTTCAAAAAGTTAAAGCAGATCTTTTATTGAAAATATTTCGAATAATTATTAAAGAAAGTAAGAACCAATTTGTTAATTTTTCTAAAGTATAATCAGATAAAATTTATTATAATTACTTAATTATTAAATAACTTATAGAGCGTAATAATTTATGAGTTCTGGTAGTATAGACTGGAAAGATGTTATAAAAAAAGAAGCAAGAGGTATTAATGATGAAGATTTTGGTGAAGTCCAAGAAGTTAAAGATAATTATGTATTAGTAGAAAAAGGAATAATTAATAAAAAAAAGTTCTACATTCCAAAAGATCAAGCAGAAAGTTATGATGGTGATGTATTAAAATTCAAATTCTCTGAACAAGAATTGAGTAAATATCAAGATGAGCAATCATCAACTATCATGAATGCCGAAAGTAATTCTGATATTATTTATGAAAATATTCAACAACAAGAAGAAAAAGAAGAAACGAATCAACAACATGTACCATTAACTCAGGAAAAACTAAATGTCGCTAAGGTTTCTCAAGAGAATCAAGCAACAGTTACCAAAAAACCTGTTACAGAAACTAAAACAGTGGAAGTTCCTCTAACAAGAGAAGAAATAAGTATTGAGAGAAGACCTCCAAGTGGGCAAACAGAAGCACAAAACCCAATACAATCGCAAGAAGAGATAAAAATACCATTAAAGAGAGAAGAAGTAGAATTAACAAAAAAACCCTATGTTAAAGAAGAAATAGTAATAAAAAAGAAGGATTTTACTGACACTCAAGAGATAACAGAGAATATCACATTCGAAGAACAAGATACTTCTAGGTAAAGTATGGAAGAATAATTTAGGTAAATAATAGAATAATAACATTTTATCTAATTTTTATTGATATTGACGATCACAGTTTAACTAATATTTAGTATTCACATTTTTTCTATTTCTGTTATGTTATATTTAATATTTAGAGAGAACACTAAATAATTAATCAATAATATTGTTTCCATAGTTTTTCATAATAGTGACAGGCTGACAAAAGTACAAAATAGTACTATATTATAAGTAATAAAGACAAACAGCTAATTCAACAATCGAAACCAAATGAATAAAATTTGTTTAGTTTAATATTTATAAAGTTATGGGTATATATTTATTTTTTCTCATATGTAAGTTTATCTTAAATACATAAATAATGATTTATATTGTAACTTATTATATTATTGTACATCTATTAGTAAGATAAGTGTGTGTGTTTTAAAATTATTATTATTATATATTTTTTGGTTCAACTATCTGCTCAGTTATTATATCCTCACTTATTTGGCGTGTTTCACTTACTGGTTTTCGCGTTATTACTATTTCTTCTTTAACATAGGGTTTTTTTGTTACTTCTACTTCTTCTCTCTTTAATGGTATTTTTATCTCAGTTTTTGATTCTATCGGAGGTATATCTTCTTTTGTTGTACTAGTATTAGCAGTATCTGTTAAATTGTTAACCGGTCTTCTTTCTATATTTATTTCTTCATGCATTAGTTGAACTTGTTCTGTTTTAGTTTCCTTTGTTGGTTCTTTAGTAATAGTTACTTCATCTATTACTTCTTTTTTTGTAACAACTAGTTCTTCAGACATGAGAGGGATAACAATATCATTATTTTTGCTATCAATAGAAGAAGAATGAGTAGAAAGATCAATATTTTCGTCCTCGACTGGGATTTTTGATTGGTTAATAGAATAATCTTTTTCTTCTTCTTTTTCAGTTGTGTTTGATGAATTTCTTTTAGAGAAACTTTTTGCCTCTTCTTCATTTATTTTGAAATAAACTTTATCGCCATCATAACGTTCTACTAAATTCTTAGGAATATCAAAAAATTCTGTATTAAGAAAACCTTTTTTTGTTAAAATGGAAACTGAACCAACTTCTTGTACTTTACCTAAATCTTCATTATTAATCCCTACTGCTTCTTTTTTTATGATTTCATTCCAAGGTATGTCTTTTGAATCAGACTCCATAATAATCTAAATTCAACATGTAATATATTAATTAGTATATTAGTTTATTTCTGCACTTATTTCAATAGATTTGCGAAATCGTATTATTATTATTATTATTATTATTATATAAATTTATAAAATATTTTTCAATTTTATCTTAAAGTTAGAACATACTTAAGTTATATTATGTACATAATTAATAATGGAACTACCAAATTTTAATAAAAAGAATAATTCTTCTACGTCTGAAAACAGAATCAAAAATGTTGATGATAATGAAACAAATAAAAAAAATAATGAAAATCCTAGTAGAATTTCACCAAAAAAGCCTAAAAATTCAAGAATGACAATTAAACCATCTGTAATAAATCAGGAAGGATCATTTTCTACTAAAGTAGATCATCTATTTGAATCGGTAAAAGAAAAGACCTCTGACTACTTTGATAAAGTTAAGATAAAACAATATAATATTAATTCATTTGCAACAACATCAACAACAACAACAACAACAACTAACGTACAAGAAGCAAATAAAGCACGCAATCAGCAGGAATTTGTTATTCCAGTTCTAGAGGAAAAATATACACTTTCTAAAAATACAGTATTAGAAGATATAAGAATAGAAAAAAAATGGATAACCCACAATGAAAAGATTCAGATACCTGTATCCTATGAAAAATTATTTGTTAATGATAAAGAGCTTGATGCCTATTCAAAGGAAAATATTTTTACTCATATCAAGGACAAAATTTTAGATTTTGTATACGTTGAAGGAACTACCGATGAAAACAAGATTGAAAATGAGAGAAATGAAGAAGTAGATCAAAAGGAACAGGAGAAGTTGATGGATAAATATCATGCAAAAAATGAAAAAGAAAAACATCCAGTAAGTGGTGAAAGAGTGTCTTTATTGGATGACGAAAAGAAGGCTAATTTTAGCAATGACAAAAATAATAATAATAATACAATACAAAATGACAATACACAAAATATAATTCCTTTGTATGCTGAAGAAATAATAATAACGAAAAGAAAGGTAAAAGTCGGAGAAATAATAATAACGAAGAGAAAGCTAACTGAAGTTAAGAAAATTGATTTAGATATAGTCAAAGAAAAAGTAACGGTTGATTATGCTAATGGTAGAAAAGAGAACATTACAAGTTAGTGAATTTTTATTTATATATTCTATATTATTATAGATAGATGTTTGATGCAATTTAAGTATTATAACAATAAAATTGTTGTAGTTAATACACTATTATGGAAGATCTTTAGAATTTTTTGTTCAAAGGGTAGGAGGAATCTAACAAAATCCGCAATACAAGGTAAAGATGAGTTTGAAGATATTTAATGAATGCTGTTGTAATAGGGAGATAAACAAAAGAAAAATAGGACAGTTTTTCTGTTTCTTTTATCATTTGCTTTTAAAGTTGTTTTTAAATCTAGTTATTATACATTTAATGAATGTTTTTTATTTTATTAGTTCAAATTGGTAATGTAATTTGAATAGTATGTATATGGTTTCTGATAATTTAGAAATTTTCAATACACTAGTACTATCTATAACAGTTTCTAGCGCCTTTCTTATTGGTGCAATTCTTTCGATTTTTATTCATTATCCAGAAAGAATTAGAGCAGATTTAGCTGCATTTTCAGCTGGAATTTTTTTTGCAACAATAGCTTTTTCATTAATTGATGAATCAATAAAAGAAGGTTCTTTTATTACCATGGTAATTGGTTTTGTAGTTGGTGCCGTTGTTTTCAGTGTGATCAACAGGATACTTCAGACAAGATATAAATTTAAAACCAAAACGAATGCTAGTTCATCTAAAACCGTTATCATAGGAACATTTCTCGATAGCTTTCCAGAAACCATATTTATTGGTGTCATCATAGCTTTAAATCTTCAGGGATTAATGCCTGCAGTTTTGGCGCTATTTATAGGTAATTTAACAGCTACTATGGAAGGAGCAAAACGAATGGTTGATGACTCAAAACATAACTCAAAAATTTTTAACCAATGGTTATGTGTTTTTGTTATAGTTACTATTGGGGGTCCATTAGGATGGTATTTGGAGAAACCATTAAATCATGAACAGTTATCTATGATTATAAGCTTCGCTGCTGGTGCACTTATGGCTTTTATTACTGAAGAACTTATACCTCAAGCATATAAACGAGTAGAATTACATATTGGGTTATCCTCCTCTTTTGGATTTATTATAGCATTAGCTTTATTCCATTATATGTAATAAATAGATTTTTAATATTGTCAAGTATATAAATTAATTATAGAATAATATGAATAGTACAAGTAGTTTTATAGATAATAAATCTTAAAATATTGTCTTTGTCTAGTATAATTTATTCCATACAAGTATATACAAATTAATTTACCATTTAATTAAATAGAATTATTATATTTTTATAACTTTATCAATAATAAATGGAGTAGATTTCCTCTTGAAATTTTATTTTGATATTAACTCATTTAATTTCTTACTATGATTTATACCATTCTTATTAGGTTAGCTTAAGGTCTCCATTTAGTTCTTTGAATTAATCGCAGTAAATTCTAAATATTTTACATATTGATTATTATTCTACTATCCCCTAATCTTTTCTTCTTTGTCTTTTGGTATTTTTTTTTCAAGATTTGCCATTATTCTTTTAATTTCTTTTAACTCTTCTAGTATTTCATTCTGAGTCACAGAATGTGAAAATTCCTGTTGTATGTGTTTGTATGCTTCTTCAGATTTCTTTACTATAATAGCAACAAATATGTTGATAACAATAAATGTACCTATTATAATAAAACTTACAAAGAAAATCGAATTTAAAGAATTCACATCTGTTACTGGTACCATTATCTCGATCCATCCTTCTAAAGTTAGAATCTTGAATAATGTTATTAGAGACTTGGGTAATGTTCCCCAATGTTCTGAATCTATCGTATGGAATAGATGATACCCTGCAATACCATAAATAAAAAAGAGGAGAGACAGAAGTAAAAAAATATTAATCATGCTTGGTAAGGATTTGATTATTGTCATAACCATTACCGACATCTCTTTCGATCTATTTGTTAGCCGTGTAACTCGTAATAGTCTGATCAATCTAGCAACTGTAGTAAAGCCGCCTGTAAGAGGTAGCAGTGAAACGACAATTATACTGAAATCCAAAATATTCCATCCATTCTTAAAATAATTGTATGGATATGGATAAAGTGCACCCATCTTTAATATTGCTTCAATAATGAATATAGATAAGACAAATACATTAATGTACTCAAATAAGGAAATATAATCTTTAAATTCTGGAAAAGTTTCCAATGCCAATACTATGGCTTGTAGTAGTATAACACTAGTTATGAAATAATTGAATATTTGATGATTAACTAGGTTGTTTAATATACGAACCTTATTTTTCATATTTAATAGTCTCAGTCCCTATTTGTTTTTTTATAATTATCCGATAGCATAGTTTTGCTATTGGAAGATAAATAAATATATCAATTAAGTAAAATAGAACCAACATTTTATAACTTTAGAAATTAATTATTATAATATATATATACATTACATAATAGAAATTCTCTATAATACCTAAAGTCTAAGAGAAAGATGGCTCTTAGAATTCCAGATATAATTGATTTATAGGAGAGATGAATTATAAAAAATTAATTGCGTTGTAGAGGATATAAATGCCAGTTGTGATAAATCTCTTAATTTAAAATCTTATTACCGTCTCACCCAAGTTAATTTGAATAATCTGTTCTTGATCCTTCTGGATAAAATGAATAATATAATTCATCAAACCTTATTTTTACTAATTCCATAGCATTTCTAAAATTGTATATTTCATCAATTAAAAACTGTTTATTATTAGAAATAGAATCAAGAGTAATTTCTTTATATAGAAATATTCTCGGAAATGGAGTTTCTATATTCACATGTAAGGGAAAAATTAACTTTCTTAAATCCATAAAGATTTGTTCATGATCTCTTTTTTTCATAGATTGTATTGATTTTGCATCTTCCTCAGTAAGTGAAATATTTGTACTAATTACAAATAGATCTTTTAGTAAATTTGGAAAAGTGATACGAAAAGGATAACGATATCCTCTTCCTGTAGATACAAGTAATTCAAATTGTATTTTTGAGTCAGGATTTTTATTTCTCTCCTTTTTTTCTATTATAAAACCAATATCAGATAAACACTGAATTATATTGTTAAAAGCAACTTCTTTTATATTGATTTCGTAATTCATTTTTAACTATAAAATTGATAGAACCAGTTGTTTTTATTGTTGATCTCTTACCAAATGACAGAAATCTTAATGAATATAATATTATATAAAATTTGAATATATGCAAATTATGGAATAAAAAATTCATATAGTTAAAAAAAGAAAAAAAGATTTTGGGCGTTTTCTTTTTTAGGTTTTTATACTATTTTTTTGTTTTAATATCTTTGGTCATAATCATATTTTTTATCATATGATGACATTTCGTTTTGGTATTCATACCCATTTCCATATCCATCATCACGATTTTCATAACTGGGGCTTGGGTAGTCTGGTTTAGAATCTTTTTCTCCAAAGATTATAGTTCTTTTATCTTGTGTTTCTACTGGAATAACACAAACAACAGGGTTATTTTGTGGACCTACTACTTCTAATAGAAATGATGCTACAAACTGTATGTCAGTACCAGGAGTGATCTCAATTTCTGTATTGTTAACTTGTGCTGAGGCTGAAGGAGGCAAATCTTTTACTATTACTGTTTTTCCTTTGACAAACACTTGTCCTATTTCTTCTTCACTAAGAGCTTCTATAGAAGGATTAGAGCCACAAGCAAGATTACTTCCTAATACTGCGTAATGATTATGTAGGATTGGATTATCTGGATCTCCTTCTTGTGCCTCACTATCTAAAAGACCGGCATGTGAAGTAGTTGCAATCACATTTAATTCTGTACCTGTACCTGTTTCTGATGGTACCTCAGTAATAACTCCATATCCAAAAGGATCTACAGTCTCATAGAGAGGAATAAATCCACCTATTTTATATATGATGTCTGTTATAACATCACCATCGTCCTTTACAATTACCTTTTTTATATCCAAATAGTTGCCGTCGTTGTCATCACGCTGTGGTCCATTGTAATCAGGATATGGAACAACAGCAGATGCAGCTAATGGTGAAAAAATCATTCCAACTGCAAATAGAGCTATCATTCCAAACATTGTTGTTGTTGTATTTGACATGTGTACTACATTTTTTATTTAGTTTTTATATGTGTCGTAATATCATATACAATTTTTATTATATTATATCATAATATAAAATAAGTAGTAGTATTGATAATGATTAATAACAAGAATTATTTAATTAAATTTAGTAATATAAAAAAAATATTATAGAATTATAATAATTATCTTATGGAATCTTGAATATATACAGTGGCAATCCATTAGAAGAGACATCATCATTATTTATTCTCATGCTCTATAATATGAAAATTGTCGAAGAATAATAATCTTATCAACAGAAATTTCTATTGTTTGTCTAAATCTCTAATTTGAATAATATTAAGGCTTGTCAATTTTATTTTCTTTTTGGTCCACTGTAGATGCTGCTTTTTTAGTATTTTCTAGATATGCTACAGTCATTGCCAAATTGCCAAAACCCATGGAATTCAAAGTTTCAGAAGGAACCATTACTATTGTATTACCTTGAACTTTTATAGATTCAAACAACATATTTGATTGTCTTAATGCATATGCAACAGGATTATTTGTATATACTTTTGATGCTTCATAAAATTTATTTGCTACAAGAACTTCAGATTCACTATAAGTAATTCTAGCATTTTTTTCTCGTTCTGCTTGGGCTTGTTTTGACATAGCCGCTTCTAATTCTTGTGGTATAATTACTTGACGAATTTCAACACCTACAACTTCTATTCCCCAATTACTTGCTTCATTTGATATTATTGATCTAATGTGTTGATTAATTTCTTCTCTTTTAGATAATATATCCTGAAATAAAGATGATCCAATATTATTCCTTAATGTTGTCTGTGAAACTTGTTGAATCATTTCATTAAAATTTTCTACATTTAAAATAGCATCCTTTGCCCTATCGTCAATTATCTTATAGCGTAAAATAGCATCAATTGTTACTGGGACGTTATCTTTTGTCAACATTCTTTCCGCTTTAAATTCTCTTACTCTTTCTCTTATATCAACTACCAAGACATTATCGATGAAAGGGATTCTATAGTTAATTCCTGGTCCTATTCGTTTATGATATTTCCCGAGTCTCAGGATAATAGATCTTTCATATTGCTTTATTATGTAAATGAAGGAAAAAATAGATAATATTACTCCAATTCCTGATAAATAAATTACAAAGTTATTATTCATTGTATAAAGTGTAGTGACTAATCCAATAATTACTACCAAAATCCCAAAAATAAGTAAAATTCCAGAGGCTCTTTTGGTTACAATTGTATCATGTGGGTTAAACATAGATTTTGCATTGGACATAAGTCTTCTACGTAATTCAATGATTTAGAACTTACTACTACTTTTTTAATTTTTAAACTGGTATTGAATGAAGCAATCAACAATTAAGAATAAGTAATACACTTATTTATTTAAATAATTTTTAATGATAATGAAAAAAATATTAAATGAAAGTATTATAAAAAATCTAAAATCAAATCTAAGTATAAATATGATATGTTTTTAAAAATTCTTTTTTAATATTTATAGTAATAGTATATAAATTGAAAAGAGACCTTCATAAGTTATGCAGGTATAAATCTTTGATTTTCGATTTTATATTTCCTCTTTTTTATATTCGATCTATGAATGAGGGATTAATGAAACACTAAAGAGAGTAAGACACAAATTAATTACTACAATTATTATTTTTAGTTTAAATATTAATTTTGAATTATATACATGTAACTTTTCTTTATCTGCTTTATTATGAGAAAGAAGATGTTGAATCTCAAATACCAATATTATCAGAATAATAAATATTATTAAATTAACAGTAATAATAGCAAAATTACCAACATTTGATAATATAATACCTATAATCGAAAATGCAGTAATTATTATTGTAATAAACAAACCAAGAACAGAGAATCCATAACCAAAATAAGTAGTTATTATCTCTTTTTTAGATACTTTATCTAATTTATTTGATTCTACATCTATAAAAAAATTCTTAACAGGTTCAACATCAGTTTTATAAGACTTTGATAAGATATCCCAAAAGTAATTAAATATATATTTTTTATTAAGTAGATCAGGAATAAAGAGTACCACAATTGCTATAAAAAGAGAAGTTATTTCTGACATATTAATTAAATTCTATAATTACAACTTTCATTATAGTGCAATTGTGTCTCTTTGGTAGTATTACATTAAATAATATAACAAGTAAAAATATTTTCAGGAATATATGTGACAAATTATTTTTTTCTTTGTTAAACAAATTAGAATGATATGTATGAGATTCATCGTTTAAAACTGCTATTTTAGTTACTAATAAATAATAAATCTTATTCTGAAATATGCAATATTGAGATAGTGTGTTACTACGAGTAATAGTTTCTAGCATGAGGCTAGTTGCGGTATTAATAATTTCAAATTTATGTGTAGTCTTATCTATAATGTTAAATATATCTTTAGAGAAGTTGAGGTCCACAAAAAATATTCTATCTACCTTTTACATTTATTCTTATTCATTTCATTCTTAAATTTAAACGATATTGTTACAGTATAACTGAATAAATGATTTAATCCTCATGAGCTAAAATTTTTTAATAGAAAGTAATTTTCTTTTAAATCAGAATCTTAACGTGATTCCAAATAATAATGTTTTAGTAGTAGTTGTTTTGCCTATCAATTTTTTGATGCCTATATTGCAGCTTTAGCACACTTTAAAATATATTACAATATTTGGAATTTTGATACTTCTGAAAGGTTTACTTAAAAAAGGATAAAATTTGTGTGATTATGTAAAGACTATTGGACATAATTATCAATACTAAAATATGTAGTTACGAAGTTCGATAGCTCTTTATTGATAGCTTAACGATAACTAAATATTTCAAATACTTTAAATATATAATATAGTTGAAAACGATTTATTATATAATTATTAGTCTTACAATAGCTATATTTACGATTATATTTTTTATTTCAAAAGAACAAAATAAAGAACAATATTCATTAGAAATTGATGCTATTAAAGATACTACTGATATTTCGGGAACTTTTTACAGAGTTAAAGTAACCAATACAGGAAAAGACCCTCTTACTGGAATAATAGTAAATTTAGGAAAAGGAGATATTCAAGATCTAGATTTACTGGAGCCAGCACAATCTTTTTTCTTTTATCCTAAACCTGAAACTAATATAAGTATTGTAAAAGTTACTACAAGTGAAGGAATAGAAGAAAAAAGTGACTATCGTTCTCCATTAAAAGGAATAGGATTACCCGGAAGTGGAAGATAAATAATATCCTAGATTTTGATAGTATTTGTTATCATTACTTTAATTTATGATTCCTATATTATTCAAATAAGTTCTTTCCTCTCATTTTTGAATTTTATGATCTTTGCGTTTTCCTGGAGATGTAACCATTAATGCTACTCCTGCTAAAATTACTATCATTGCTATTATAGTCAAAATACTTATAGACTCATGAAGTAGAGCCCAGCCTAGAAATACCGCGATAACAGGACTCACATAAGCAAAGGTGTTAGCAAGAGAAGGAGTCGTAATTCTAAGAAGCCAGTAGAAATCAGTAAACCCAACCACTGTAATGATTGCTATTAAATAAATTTGAGCTATCAAGGACTGACCAGATATTAGTTCAGAGAAATCTATATGATTATATTCTCCTAAAGAAATACCCACAATGCTGAGCATTAATCCTCCACTAAGCATTATCATACCTGAAGAAGCAAATACACTTACAGGAAGTTGAATTTTAGATGAATAAATTGAACCAAAACCCCAAGCAATAGAACTTATAAGAAGAGCTGCTACTCCTATAGGATTAAGTGAATTTGTTCCTAGAGAAGGAACAATAAGCAGCATAAGGCCTGCAAATCCCGCTACCAGCCCCAATATAATTGATTTAGGCATAGGTTTTCTATAAATAAAAAATGAGATTACTGCTATCCATAGCGGAATCGTAGAATTTAGAAGTCCTGTAATTCCAGAAGAAAGATATTGAGTTCCCCATGTAAGTAATCCTTGACCTCCTAAAAATAATGCGGCTCCTATTACTAGAGCATATTTCCATTGCTGTCTTGTAATTTTTTCATGTACATGATGTCTACGCAAATAAAATAATGTAAAAAGTATCGCTCCTGCTATTGAAAATCTAAGCCCAGCACTTAAAAATGGAGGAATATCATCAATTGCAACTTTAATAGCTAAAAAACTTGAACCATTTATTATCCAAAGCGTTACAAGAATTATCCATACTTTTGATTGTTGTTGTTGTTGCAAACTAAATCATCCTTGTATAAAAAATCTGGTTAATATTATGTTGGAATATATTTTAAAGGAAAAGTCTAAAGCCTTTTTTTTGATTTGTTTTGCCAAAATGGATCTATTATAAAAAATATATACATATATTTAATTTAAGCGGCGCCAAAAACTAATGATGACGTCCCTCTGCATATTCTTCTTAATCTCTAGTATTGTTAAAATATGTCATTATATAAAATACAATTAACATTAAGTGATATGTATGATTGTGAAAATCGATATGGAAGATCTTCCAAAAAATATTAAAGAAATGATCAAGATGGAGATAGAAAAAAGATTTAAACCAGAAAACAGTCATAATAAAAATTTTGATACAAATAGAAATTCACAATCAGACATTAAGCATACTATTGACATAACTATAGATAACGCAAATCTTCTCCATTCAGTTAAACAAAAGTTAAAGGATATACTGATAAAACATAGAATCAGAGATTATGTAGTAGTAAGCGATTCTCAAGAAAAAGACAAGATTATCATTTTACATAGAAAGAAAGCTGAAAATTCAGGAATATATCATTGCCATCATTGTGGTATGTCTTTTGACAATGAAATTCAGTTAACTATGCAT
>DASUCH010000129.1:0-2731 GCA_035762785.1 Nitrososphaeraceae archaeon
ACCTGCATCTTGATGTTGATCTGAACCAGCAAAGGCAATTGATATAACTTCAGCATGAGCATTTCTTCCAAGCATATAAACTCCTGGATATTTCATAGTCAATTTACTTCCAATGTTTCCGTCAATCCATTCGACTCGCGCATTTTCATACGCATATGCTCTTTTTGTTACTAGGTTATAGACATCTTTACTCCAATTCTGAATAGTAGTATATCTTATTTTTGCATCTTTCTTTGCAATTAGTTCCACAACAGCTGAATGTAATGATTCAGTTGTATAAACTGGAGCAGTACAGCCTTCAATATAGTGTACTTCTGAACCTTCGTCAGCAATTATTAAAGTTCGTTCAAATTGGCCTATATTTTCAGCATTAATTCTAAAATAGGCTTGTAATGGAAGCTCAATTTTAACATTAGGAGGGACGTAAATAAATGAGCCACCTGACCAAACAGCACTATTTAAGGCAGCAAATTTGTTATCTTCTGGTGGTATAACCTTTCCAAAATACTTTTTTAAAATATCTGGATGTTCTTTAACTGCTGTATCTGTATCTGAGAATATAACTCCTTGTTTAGATAAATCTTCACGTAAGTTATGATATACCGTTTCAGATTCATATTGAGCACCCACACCAGCTAGGAATTTTTTTTCTGCTTCTGGTATTCCAAGCTTATCAAATGTTTTTCTAACTGAATCAGGCACATCATCCCAACTTTTACTTTGCTTTTCTGATGCTTTTGTATAATAAAATATATTTTGAAAATTAATTTTTGATAAATCGCCACCCCATACAGGCATAGGTTTTTTCATGAAAATGTCATAAGACCTTAATCTAAAATCAAGCATCCATTCTGGTTCATTTTTAATTCTACTTATTTCTTCAATAGTCCCACGGGTAAGACCTTTCTTACTTGTATATACGTATAAGTCAGTTGAGTCCTTAAAATCATATTTACTATAATCCATGTTAAGTTCTTCTGTAGTCATGTATTTCATAACGGCGTTATGTTATATAAATATTACAATAGAAAGTATTAAAAAAAGGATTAATATGAAAATTTTATATATTTTATTTAAATTTTTAATCTTTCCTATATAGGTGTTTATACAGGCCTTCTAATGAATGATTTTTCGATTCAGAAAAGGGGATATTATGTCTAATAAGCTCTTTACTGGTAAGAGGCCCAATTGATAATACTTTTTTTATTTTGCAAACTAAAGGTAAGAGGTCTGAAGAATGTTTGTTTATAATATTTATAAAATAGCCCACATTAGATGGACTAGTGAAAATTAAAGAATAAATTTTCCCTTTTCGAAGAAGATCAATAAATTCGATCCAGACTGAATCCACATTTGCAGGTTTTACATTATAAATGTAAAATTCATCAACGACGAATCCTAGCTCTATGAGTTTCTCTTTGAGATATCTGTCTGCTTTCTTACTCCTAGGGATTATTATCTTAGATTCATATTTATTGAATTTCAATTCGGAGAATAAATCTATAATTCCCAGAGAAGAGTGATTATGAGGGATTGAATTCACTAATACTCTATGTTTTTTTAGAGAATTTCTGGTAGATGGACCAATAGCAACAACATTAAATTTTGAATTCAAATCATGAACTATTTCACTAATTACATTTAAAGTAGCAGCAATTTCAAAGAATACATCAACTGCGTTAGAGCTTAAAAAAATAATATAACCAGAAGACCAATGAGCAATGAGACGGAAAAGTTGCATAAAAACTTTGGAATCAGATTTTACTATTTTTGACGTTTTTACTACAATAAGGCGAGATCTATTTTTTTCAATTTTATCAATAAATTTCTTTGAGATAGAACCTTCAGATTTTGTTATTGCAATAATCTTCAAGGTAATATCTGTTGATCCGTGATCACTCAAATCCATCTTATTTGCTCTGATAAAGCCACAACTTCACCTATGATAATTATGGCTGGAGGTTCTATCGAGGCATTTTTCATTTTTTGTCTTATATTATTGAAATTACCAATTACAATTTTTTGTTCTTTTAGAGTTCCCTTTTCAATTACAGCAATTTTAGTTTCGTCCGAAAGACCATGCTTTTTTAACTTTTTTAGAATAGAGTTCAACTTTTCCACCCCCATAAGAATTACTATGGTATCAACAGCAGTTGCTATTTTATCCCACCTAACACTCTTTTCTTCTTTTGTTGGATCCTCATGACCTGTAACTATTGCAACCGATGATGAAAATTTCCTATGTGTAAGAGGAATACCGGAATAGATAGCTGCACCAATTGCAGAAGATATTCCGGGGATAATTTCAAAATCAATCGCATTTTCGTTTAAAAATTCTGCTTCTTCTCCTCCTCGTCCAAAAATAAAAGGATCTCCTCCTTTGAGTCTTAAAACTTGTTTTCCTGTTAATGCATATTGTAACATAATTTGATTAGTTTTGAATTGGTTAGTGGTAGGATCACCAGACGAACGTCCTACATATACTTTCGGTGTATCCTTAGGAATTAATTTAAGAATGTCACTACTAACTAGTCGGTCATATAGAATTATATCAGAGTTTTTTATTAAATCCCCGCATCTTACCGTAATTAATGATGGGTCGCCTGGTCCTGCTCCACAGATGTACACTTTACCATATTTTTTATTTTTTGTTCCATTCATTTAGAGATTTATCCCACCCTTTAGCTAATCTTAAAGCACCATTCTCTATTAAATATCTGGCAACCAAACT
>DASUCH010000130.1:0-8037 GCA_035762785.1 Nitrososphaeraceae archaeon
AAATTCTGGTTTGGCTATCAAATCATTTTCAAGATAAAAAATCTTATAGAAATATGACAAAACATAATATTCTAGAATATTTAAATACACTTAGAAGATCGCCAATCCTACACAAATATGGATTGGTAGTTATAATGGGCGACAAATGATTTTTAACAAATTTTTTTTGCTTAATAATTGTCCTCTTATATTATTTTTGACCTTTACAAATAATAAAGTATAACCATTAGTAAATAATAATAACTTGTTATTTAAAGTTATTACAAATGACTGAAGACGAAAATATAATACATATTTTCATGAATATAGATGAAATTAGCAAAAATAAGTGTATACCTCTTTCCGATAAAGACTATGAGAAAATAAAAAATTATGGAAATGTAAGGATAACAATAATTAGGAATAACACTAAGGTACCATTAGGTATCCCTTAAACTATATAATCAACTAAATATTTTAACCTTGTTTGTTAGTATTATGTAATAAATAGAGGCAAAAATGCCTCGTAACCCCACAAGATAATTGCATGAATGATAATAATCTATCAGGAATTGCACAATACAATAGACCTAATATAAAAATCATTTACTACTTGTAAAGATTTGTCTATAAATCTAAATAATGATATCAAAACTCAATAATAGTAGACAAAATATTTAATATCCTATAATGAATAGGAATTTTAAGTGTAAGTAATAAGTCAAAATTTTATACTTTGAAAGATTGAGATAACATGTTCTAGACAATTAAGATATACCAATTCTCAAAAGAGAATTTCAATAATCAATTTTAATAATAGATTGTAGAACCTATGTTTGATTTGATGGATAAGCATTCGAGTTCCACTTCCTGCGTTTCGTATGTGATGTGATGGAATTTGAAAAAAAAGAACAATCAGATAAAATTATATTGATTGAATCATTAAAAACTAGGTTATTTGAAGAATTCTGAAATATCAGTCTGTCTTGGCTTAGGATATTTTTGTTGTTGTTATTGTTGTTTATATGTTCTATAATTTTGTTGATTTTCGTTCCTAAGTATTTCAGTAAAAGGTAATTTATAATCTAAAATAAGAAATGATCTTATATGATCTTTCAAATCCATCATATCTGCAAATAACTTTGCAGTCATTGGACCAAAACCATCATAGTGATTGTTTGCAGGAATTATTGCCATCTTCATATCATTTACCTTTCTATCAACATCTTCCAAGATCTTGGACCAGAGTTCTATTTCTTTTATTCTGTCTTTATTTATTTTACCAAAGTCTCTTTCATTGATGCTCTTATCTTCTATTAATCTCAAATATATAAAATCAGCAGTTAACATTGGAGGAGTAACTAAAGTACCTTGCTGACTCCAGACAAGACAATAGTTTCTTTCTTTAAGAACATTGTACAAAAGTTCATTAAAACAACTATGATGCCTAACCTCTATTGCGTATCTAAAAGAAGGATCTAACTGGTAATGTAGATTCTTAATCAAATCTAATCCTTCAGCAATTTGTAAAGATGGAGGTAACTGAATCATAAATACAAGTATTTTATCATATAGTCGTTCCATCGCATCATAAACTGTTCTATATCCTTTTCTACATCTTTTAATCGTTTATCATGAGTTATAACTTTAGAAAATTTAACAGCAAATTTAAAATTGTCTGGTGTTCTTTTATTCCAGTTGTTAGCCATAAACTTGGCAGGTATTTTGTAAAAAGTAGAATCAATTTCAACAAAATCAAAAAATTGAGAATAGTATAAAAGCCAATATCTCTTATCTAGATCTTCTGGGTAAAATGGTCCTTTCCATCCGTCATAACTCCATCCAGAACATCCTAGATAATATTTTAATATATTATTTTATCACTGGAAAGCAAAAACTATTTTTAAAAAATGTACTAGTTTTTTGTTCTATGTTCTCTAACTATTTTAAACCTTTGTATGATAATTCATGGAAACAGATACAATACTTCCTCCATTTTTAGAATTACTATTATAAATTACAAATGTGTTAGTAAATCTAGTAATTTAAAAATTATATAGATAGTTTAAAGGGGGTTTTACAAATCATTGATTAATATTTTATTAGAAGAAAGGTTGAACCGTCGTTAATTTTCTGAATCGGCATTTGGTTCTTATGCAGATAAAATTTAGATAGATAGAGAGATAAATTATTTCATCTGAGAAATTCTATAACCTATAAGTATAAAGAATTTTGATAAAGTAACATGTTACAATCTAAATTAGTAGAATTTGCACCACTTCCTCTTAGAATAATAGCAGGTGTAGGATTTATGATACATGGTCTTCCAAAAATCCTCGACATTGGAAAAACTCAAGGTTCCTTTATGAATATGGGTTTACCTTCAGACTTGGCAATCTTGATAGGACTATTAGAATTCATTGGCGGTTTGGTTATTTTGTTAGGTTTCTTAACAAGAATTGCAGCAGGGTTACTAGCAATAGAGATGATAGGTGCTATTCTATCAGTGAAATTGTCAAAGGGGTTTATTGATGGGTTGGAATTAGATTTATTGTATCTTGCTATAATGATAAGTTTGTTAATAACTGGACCTGGATTTTTGTCTATAGAAAGAAATCTTCTTAAAAGAGAAATGTTCCTAAAATCACCTAAATATTCAACACCAACATCAACATCAACAAATGACAAAGAAAACAGATAGAGTAATATAATTAAACAGGAGAGGAAATAATTTAATTCTCTTGTTTGAATTTCTTTAAATATTTTCTTTTTCTTAGATAAATTGTTTATGGCTTCAATCATTAAAATATTATAACTTAATTTGTTAAATATTTTGTAGTCAAATATTATTTATGGAAAATATTATTGAAAATTTTGCAGAAAGATTAGGAATTGAACCTAATGCTGCAAGACAAGGTATTTCAATAACATGTCGGTATTTTATTCAAAATTCAGAACCACCCAAAGCAACAGGTCTTTTATCAATGCTACCCTCAAGTTTAACAAATTTGCTTTCTGCTGATGAGAAAAACGAAAGCAAGACAAACCTTAAAAATATTCCTCCGGAGGAAGTTATTGAGAAAATATCCAATGAATGCTTTAACGGTGATAAACAAAAAGGAAAAAAGGTATATGAAGAAGCAATAAAACTAATTAAAAGTAAAATCTGGTAACAAACAAAATTTTCTTATGCTAATCCTATAAACCATCATGTTGGTTGGTTCATGCTATAACAATTACTTTGTCTTCAAGTCTTAAATAGTATTCTTGACAGATTTCTATACTTGAATCGGATCGTCATCCAATCAGTCCAAAAAAGGTAGATTCACACAAACCCTACCGTAGCCTTCTAAATTCGCTTCTATTACATCTACTTCTTGTATCAAAGAAGAGGAGGAGGCTAGGTTTGAATAAATTATCTCCAATTCTTATATAGAATATTAGTAATTACATCTATAATAGGCAATAAAAACAAAATATCTTTAATAATTCCATAGCCTTCTATTATTGATAGGCATTGATAGTAGTAGGTTATGGCTTTTTAATCGTTCTGAAGAATTAGAACCAAATATTTATTAACAAGGTTTTTGATCGGAAAAGAGAGATTATACGAGAATGAGTAACACTATAAAAGAAGAACAATGTTATTACGCAACTTATGCCAATTCAATGGGACATCCAGCAGAGAAAGAATGTTCTAACCCCGCTACAAGACATGTTGAAAATAAGAATACTTTGCAAAGTTTTCCAGTATGTGAAGAACACTATCAACTCGTATCAAATAAGCAAACAGAATCATAATTGAAAACTCCTATACTTTATAGGAAAACAAGTCATATTGTCATAGTCTGGACTTGACAACAACGTTGCTTGCAGAAGTATCTTCAGACTATGACAATTTTATAAATATTAATAAAAAATATCAAATTATTATATATTATATTGGACATATATTATACACCAATCTATCAAGAAAAATATCCATAGCAGCCATAGCCTTTCTATCTAGGTCATTCCATTATGGTAGTAGTAGGCTATGGCATTTAATTTTTAAAAAATGGTGGTTGTTGAAATCTTGCAACAATTATTTTAAAGCAAGAGTTAATTTAATTAGATAGGATTTCTTATAAATTAGACTTCACCATAACATGCAATGAAAATTTTTCTTTCAAGTTTGATTATAGTAATGACAAGCATAATACTAGTCATTGGGTTTTTATTGAGTCCAACAACAATCATAACAATTACACCTGTCTTTTCTCAAATGGATTCAGTATATATAGCACCTGGAGCAGCCGATCCAAACAATGACCAATCATTTGTCCCTCAATTTATTAGCATGCCGATAAAAAGCATGGTTTCTTGGACAAACGATGATTCAATACAACACACTGTAACTTCGGATGAAGAAGGACTGTTTGACTCAGGTCCAATACCTCCAGGAAGAGTATGGGATAATGCATTTGATTCTCCAGGAGAATTTGGTTATCATTGTGCAATCCATCCATGGATGACAGGTAGAATTATGGTTGGCTAATAATTCTTTTTATTACTAATAAAAAATTCTATTTATTTTTTCACAATATACATCTATCAATTAACTATTGGTAACTAAAATTAATTGTCTAGATTAATTTCTTTAACAATTTATGAGCTAATAGCGACAGCAGGGTACACAGGAGAGCATTAAATAGACAATCTCGGTTGGAAAGAAGGCTCAAGTTTAGGGAACTCGGTACCTAAACTTTGTATCCATACTTATTACAAATTAAAAGTTAAATTACTGGTTACTTTTTTCGTCTCACTAAATATTATCTGGGCTACATAATCATCTATTCCTAATATTGTTGCAATATGGGAAGGTCCATTCTCTAATATTCTTTCAACCGTAAAACCAGCATCCTGTAAAATCTCAATCAATCCTTTTGAAATCTCCACAAGTTCTAATCTTGCATCTTTTACATTTGTTATAGTTGGTGATGACAATTGTGAAGGTAATGATAATGGAAAATCTTTTGTTGTAAATATTATGGGTTTAGTCATTTTTTTCTCAATTATTAGTTGATCGTGACTGTCAAAATTGCCCTCCATAATGATAAATATATACAAAGTTATATTTAAGAGATCTATATGTTCTATTTAGATAGCAATAGTAATAGTAATGCACTTTTTTACAATAAAGATTGGATACAATATCTTGACATATAGATTATTTCTCTAATCATTATATATGATATTTAACTAAAAGTGATAATGGAATCAAAAATTTATTCAACAGTAATTTCCTCATCAATTCTTGCATTTACTTTAATTGCAGCAGGAATATCAACACCAGCATTTGAAAATGTATTAGGACAAGAAGGTGCAATAACTCCAGAAGGTTCAGTTAACGATACAATGTCAGGCAAAAATGCTACAGAATGGGCTAATGCTACATTAGCATTTGCACAAGAAGGTTTCACAACAAAGGATTTAGTCAATGAAACTATAGATCTAGGAAACGATACAATGAAGATGAATGCCACATTAGCCTTTGCACAAGAGGATGATACAGGAATGACGCAAGGTGAAGATATGGGTGATATGAATGGAGATATGGGTGATATGAACCAAAGTCAAGGAAATGATACGGGAATGGTTCAAGGCCAATCTAGTGAAGCAAAGAATGATGGAAATAACGAAGAAGAAGAAGGAGACGACGAATAAAATTTAGAATTTTAAACAATTCTAATATTTATTTAATTTTTCGGTTGCATCTCATCTTTCCAGATAACAGTCAATTTATTAGATAAATTAACAATAACATCCATCATCTTCTTTCATTTTGTCTATAGTTGACAGTAAAACCCCATGATGAATATGGGTTCGAATCCAACTGGTCTTTTTAGGTAACTGAGAATTCTCCTTATCTCAATTAAACCATTGAAAACAGATTTCCATTAAGATTTTGAATTAATGTTTTATAACTATTATATCGATAATGAAATTTTATTTTAATGATTTAGTGAATATAAATAATAAAAATATTATTCTGGAGTAATGACTAATAAAATATTGTAGAAATTTTATTCTTTTAATTTTTTAAAAAATTTATTTAATATAATATTTATAGATTGTTTCAAAATATGAAAATTTTATTCAGCTCAAGTTTACTAATACTATTATTACTTTCATCTACATTCTTGTTACCTTCTTTAACTCCAGTTAAAGGACAAGAAAGCATTACTATCAATTGTTTATTTGAAAATGCCAAATTGACTAAAATAGGTCATTCTCTAGAAGAAGATAGAGAAGAAATGAGAGAAAATTATAAACGATATGGTGATTCTGCACTAAATGCTTTAAACTCATTACCTGAAGAAAGTGCAAAAATAATTAAAACAAATTTAGAAACAGAAATTCTTATGGAAAAAGTAAAAACAGATCCAAATATAGAATATACAAATTGTTCTCATCTTGATGCTGTTGAAATAGAATTAATTAATACATTAAAACAAGGTGAAGACAAATGGAATCGATATTGGAATAATCAAGAAGCGGATTTCGGTAAAAATGAAATAAAACAGATAAAGGAATACATCAAATTACATATTCATAATGAATAAGATCCATAAATACTAATAAGTTAAAATTCAGTAGAACTCTAATAAAATATTTTAGGTTAATAAGGATAAAGATAATAAGTTATAAAACAATCAAAAGATATGGACGAAAATTTAACTGAAAGAAAAAAAAGATTAGAGAAAGAATTGGATAGTAAAGTATCCAATGATTACCAAGAATTCATAAACAAATCAAATGATTTTTTACAACAATCACGAGAAAATACTAAAAAATATTATCAAGATTTACTTTCTAAAGAATTAGATTCAATGGAAAATGCTATAAAATCTGGAAGTACATTACAAGCAATGAGTCATAGGCTAACAGCAAATGTTTATGAATCAATTCTTCAGAATACATAGTAATATGTGATTTTTTATATATAACTCGGATTGTAAGAGTTTCTCTGATTTTATGTTTATAATTAAAGATTAGTTTTTTACTACATGATTCACTTAACTAGATGATTTATCTCTTGAAAAGAGCGAGAGGAAACATTCATGAAGATCAAAATTTAGAATATTATAATAGACTTCCTAATCTTATAATAAATAAGATGCTCGAATTACAAATTGAAACATAATTCTAAATAAACAAAAAAGATAAAATCGCTCTTCCATTCATCGTACCTCCATCCTGAACAACCTAATATAATATTACACTATCTTACTTTAACCTAAGAAAGCAAAAACTTTTTTACAACTAATTTTTAACATTTATTAAGATTCCAAAGGATACTTTGAAATAGTAGGTCTAATAATATAACAATAATAAAATTGTATAAATTTCAATTCTTTCTAATTGGAAGAAAGAGAGAGGAACAATAAATTAATGCCAATAATATCCAAAACCAAAAGCGTCTACACCTCTGGAATATTGGAAATTAAAAACAACAACTTAGAAGAAGGTATGGAGTGTTTTAGTCAATGGTTGTCAATTGAAGAAGGAAATGGCGAAGATAATAACAAGAATGTTCAATTAACCCTTATCGTATTTGAAAAGATGAGTAACAAATTGTTACTTCATGATAATCTTCACAAATCCGATATTGAGATTATTTTCACCGATGGTGTACCATTCTGTACTTTATGTCGTACTGATGATTGTGCACATTCAGGTTTTGCTATATGTGCAAAACAAAATCTTTAAATACTGTAAGTATTATCTGAATTAAAAATTAGGATAATCATTGAGTTGGATATTTAGAAGTACTAATGCTCTAAATATACTAATTTTCCTGTTTATGTTATTGTTGGTATTGAATATTGGAATCTGCCTTAAGTAGGTTAGTAAAACTGTAGTAGTAATAAACTAATTTCCAAACAAATATACTTATATAATTTAATTACCTAAGTCATAAATATGTGCTATTTTATTATAAAATATAGGTTATTATAATTATAAATTATTTAACAGTTAACATAGTAGTTACAAAAAATCAGTAATTAAATAATT
>DASUCH010000131.1:0-9487 GCA_035762785.1 Nitrososphaeraceae archaeon
GAGTGAATCTTTTTGAGTTAATATAAACATCATCTGGTAAAAGGAGATTCCTAATTTGGCTGCCTGGAGATCAATATTTCTTATAGTACATGATAATTGTTTATTATCATCAGTTATTGGAGAAGATAAAATAAATTCATCTATTATTTTTTTAAATCTATGATCCTCATAATTATGGAACATTGCTTTGCTTTGATGTAATCCTCATACATTTTAAAGGCTTCATAAAAATTTATACTAAAAATTAGAGAAATGATTAATTAGTTTGGATAATTTTCTTCTATTATTAAAAAAGACAAGTTTAGGGTTCAATGGCGAATTGTCAAAGCAGAATTGAATTTTACTTCAGTTAAACTTAATATTTATTTTAATAATATATTATTCGTATATGGGAGAGGTAGTTGATCCTAATAGATTGAGAGGTGATGATAACTCTTTGAGAGGAGGAGTAGTAGTTTGCTCAATTCCTAAGTGCCCTAATCAACCGACTAATAAATGTCCTATTTGTTCAGTTTATTTTTGTTATGAACATATAAAATCACATTTTCATCCAAGTGAATTCCCCCCTATACAAAAGGAAAAAGAAGATATTGACAAAATTAATTAATAACTAATAATCATCTTGAAAAAATGTTTCTGCTATTAAATCTATTGTTATTGTTATAACAATATTTTAGTTATATTTGTATATTATCTTAAATTGTTCAACTCTAAAATTGTAGCAAGTATCATCTTTGTTATTGAAGTTAAATATTTTATATTCAAGGTATCTGGCGTATCCGAAGATTTATGATAATGGGGATTTTTCTTTACTCCTCCATCATGTATTCCTATGACTGTATGACCAAATGCTTCGAAAGGAATAAAATCACTATTTTCAAGTTTAAACAATATAGCTTCTAGATTAGTATAATTAGAGGCTATTTGCTTTATGAACAAGGCTATTGTTTTCGAATCTTCATCATTTTCTACATATTTATTGCCAATATCATATTCTAACATGATTTTATTTGTTTCATTAGAAGGCGTATAGCCAAGCATATCAAAGTTAATGTAGAGATCTATAGTTTTGGTTCTATTGTTTTTATCTATATATTTGACATAACTACTTGATCCCCATAGACCTTGTTCCTCTCCTGAAAATAATACAAATTCGAGATTATATTTTAAATTTAGAGGGGAAAGAATACGTACAAGTTCTAAAAGAGCTGATACTCCACTGGCATTATCATCTGCTCCTGGAGCTCGAGTATTAGTATTATTGAGAATTTCTGCTCTGCTATCATAATGTGCTCCAATTATTATAGTTTTATTATATTGAGGAGAGGATGCTAAACTTTGTGTACTACTACAAATAATATTCTTCAAATTAAAAGTTTGATTGTGATCAATTTGAGTATAATTGTGAAAAAATACTCTACCATGACACAAGTTTTGAAGTTCACTTTTAAGCCAGTATGCAACATCTTCAATATAACTTGATTTACTATTTCTGGTATGAAAAGATGATAAATTTTCTATCCATTCTTTAAGTTTAATTGGATTAACTTGATCTAATACTAAATCTGTTGGTTTTTTAATTTCATCCCTATTATTATGAAGATGTGTTATGTCATGAAGACACGCTATTATAGAAATATTGCATAATAAGGTAAAATTAGGATTATTTTCTATCTCAGCTGTAGTGGTAAAATTTATAAGAGTAATATCTGATGAAACAGCAACATATAAAGCAATTATTATTGACATCAATAACCATAACAATTTGTATTTTTGAAATGACAATTATAACTTATATTTACAATACTTTATAACTGCTTATCCTTTGAAATTCCTTTTTTATTCAATTATTTTTATTGTTGTTGATAATGGATAATATTATAAAAAATCTAGTCTCTATCCTCATTGAAATACTGGATAACTCTTTCTTACATAAAACTTTTCTCATGTAAATGTAAAATCAAATTGTATATTGTAATTGTTAATTGACCTAAATATAGTTGTATATTATATTCTGTAGTTTATTTTTAAATGTAAATATTACATAGTTTTTAAGAAAAATGAATTATTAAGTTTTTAATACTGAAAATAATATGTATTGTTAGTGAATAAGCACTTTTATTCTAAACTAGAATAACTTTAGAATAAATCAATTAAATCAAAATTAATATTATATTACTAGAATTCATTAATCATATCTACATAATCATCAACAATCTTTTCTGTAAAACTACTTTTGTATTTAGATAATAGATCTTGAAGTATTATTTTGTCCATACCAATTTCGTAATACTTGGATTCATTCTGTTTACGTATATTGATAATATTTGCAGCTTTTAATCTTCCAATATGCCAAGATATTGTAGAGGGGACTTTTCTTGTATGTATAATGATATCATTGAATCTACATGTTCCATTTTCTAATATATACATGATAATTTTTCGAGTAGTTTCTTGTCGCAATAGGCCAATTATACTAGATTCATGAGGAGAAACATCATGAGAGAAATATCTGGTAACTCTATTATTAACCCTATTTACTCGTATCTTCCCAGTATTATCCAGAAATCTTAAATGATACGTTAAAACCCCATTTGAAAGTCTAGTCATTCTTAACAGTTCTCTGTATCTTATTCCAGGAATTTCATTAACATATTTGATTATTTTATCTTGAACTGAATTTGTTTTGTTCTGATGGCGAATAGTAGACATACTATTAGACATACTTTATATCTTCACCTATGAGGACTTTTCAAAAAAGAGATACCAAAGAATATAACCATTATCAACAAAATGAAGTGAGATAGTTCAATATTAACCTGAGGAATAAACATTGGATGAATATCTTCTGTAGAATTTAATAGATAAACATATTCAGCAACAACTAGTGTCATAAATCCCAAAGCCATGAACAATATTCTACTAGTTCTGGATTTTAGATATGCCATTATAGAAACAACAGCAAGAAATTGAGATAATATCAAAGCTACAAGATGCATTAGAATATGATATATCATATGTTGATGAAATAAATGAGGTAGAATAAATGGAACTACAGAAAGTGAAATGACAATACTTGCAATCAATACTAATAATCTAGGTTTATTGTAAAATGTTCCAGGACTATTGTAATTTCTTAACAACAAAGAAAAATACTACTAGTTGACATAAATGTATTCTGGTACACCTTTAGAACCCAGAGATTTCTCAATCGAGTAATAACGGAAAATAATAACCATTTTCTAGAGTAATATTCGAAGATTGTACTACAAAATATAAAAGTAAAAAACCTGTAGAAGATACAATGCAAAATATTAAAAACTACAGTATTATTGCAATTTTAAGCCTATCACTGATAGCAGGAATTTTTAGTAATATTCCACTATCCTATTCACAAAATGACACAATGTCAATGACAAATATGACAACAGAAGAGGAGGAAGAACATGCGACTACTGAAGTAGGTCATTCCGCGGAAGAAGAAGAAAAAGAACATAATGAAACAACTACTGTGAGAGATTCAGTTACAGAATTATTACAAGACAAGATTATTCCAGGAGGAGATTTTATGCATCTTTATGATTCTACACCATACCACATTTTGAATGGACATGTAGCTCTAAAAGCTCCTTGTGAGGATGATAGTACTACCCCACTTCAAGTCTTAATTGGTTCTGCTCCGAATATGACAGTAGCTACTCTTGAAAATATAGCTCCCCTATCAACTCCAGGAGAACAATGTCTATATCATGCTGATTTGATACCTGGCGGGAATGTAACAATAATAACCGATATTGCATTAAAGAATCCGACAGAAGAAGATATGGACTTTCCACCAACCGCAAGTGTAGTCATAGGAATAAATGAAATAACTAAAGGAGAGCATGGTCATTCTGAAAGTGGAGAGGAGCATGCTGCTACTGAGGCCGGCCAGACAGAATAAAAAAAAGGGATAAATAATAATATCACAAATAATTATTTTTTTTATAGTTTTTTATCTCAATATTCTTATACTTATAAAATGAATATTTAATAGCTATTATGTAATCTCATAATTCATTTTATTCAATCTATATTGTATTTATTATAAGGTAAAAAAATGGCATTTGCTGACTTCATAGAGACATTATTTCTTTAAAAATGCACTACCAACAATTGTTCCTACCAAAGTAAAAGACCCAATAAGTGCAGCAATAAATACAGTATCTGCTACTGCTGCTAATGGTTCACCTACTACTCCCATAAATATTGAATATATAAGGATAATAAATCCAATCAATGCGAACAGCGCTAAAACTATGGTTTTTATTTCATCACTTTGAGCATCTCTTTTATAATCATTAGGCTTATTAGACATGTTTTCAGCCATTATCAATATCTTATATTTAATAATATAAAAACAATTTTTACAAATTATTTCTAAAGTAAATAGGCAAATAGAAGATTCCAGATTGATTATATTTAAATCGTTATCATCTTATTATCTAGCATATAACACATTGGGTTCTCCAAACTTCTTTAGTATTCTTTTCTCACATTCTTGACCTTCTGGAGGTCTCAAATCATCACTAGCAACACATGCAAGAAATTTGTCTCCAATATGAATTAGGCCTATATCAGTGTTTCTATCAAAAATAAATGTTCTACTTATAGTATTACCTCCACTGTTTTCAAGTTCATATTGAACATCATCTATTACTTCTGATTGAATCTGGCCTTTAATCATAACCATTACTTTTAGTTTTTTAGTATCTATTCTATCTATGAGAGGTGAATTTATTTGTATTATAACTCTGTCATCATTATATTTCGTATCATATCCGTTATAACTATAATAATCATTATAATCAAATTCAGCCACGCTATTTAATGCAAAATTATGAAAATTTTTACTTTTTAAATAAACTTGAGATGAAGGTTTAAAGAGACTTATGTAATTGGGGCTATCTACTGATAGCACATCACCTTCATTACAATCAAAATTAGTAAAAGAGTCATATTCATATATCAAATCTTTAACATGATAGGCACATACATGATATTCATCGTTAGAACTTGCTTCTACAATATCATTTTTCTTATCTACTTTGAGATCAACTGTTACAGTCTGTTGATATCTATCTATTTCAGATAATTCTATGTCTTTTATGACCTCTTCACCATTTAAAAGAGAACTAATTCTTAAAAAACCAGTCCTTTCAAGATTTTGTAAATAAATTTTAACTTTAACTATTAGTTTGCCTATATCATTATTTCCTTCTTGCATATAACCACCATTCTCATGGTAATTGTTGTAGAAATTATTTCCTTCTTGCATATAATTACTTTCTATAGCCATAGCATTCGAATTAAAGTTCATATTAAAAATTATTAAAGTTATCAACACAGCAATCCAAAAAAGTCCTACAACGAATAACTTTTGCATATATACTTTATGTTTGTATAATATATTTAAATTAGGTAATAATAAGAAGGAACATATTATATACTAATAGAATAGAGAATGAACTATATGAGATTCCATGTTATATGATTGTATAAGAAAACTATTACATAAAAGAGTAGATAAATATTTTTAAAATCAGACTATCTTTTTAAAACCTTATTTTTTTAATTGGACAATATGAAATTTTCCTACAAATGAATTATTATTATTATTTAATTCAGTTTCTAAATTCTACCTATTACTTATCGCGATGCTACAGTTTGAATTTCTCTGTTAGAGAATTATTAATCATATATAATATTGTATATTAAATCTTTGTAATAAACTATTCTTATAATATTAATTTTGTTAATTTTACTAGATGATAAAGAGAAATTTTATGTTATGATGGTATATTTTGAGGATTAATCTCATTTAATGCATCAATATTACCACCTAAAGGTATGATCATATTTTTCATATTCTCTAACATCATTCCTACATAGGAGTGATTGTTATCTCCAGGATTGCCAGGTAAATTATCATCACTTAATGTTTCCACAATTGAAACATTTCCTTCTTTGGCTATTTGATCAACTATGTTGGTAGGAAATACTTCAGATGCAAATATTGCAGGCACTTTCTCAATGCGAACCTGATCTATTAGATCTGCAATATCTTTGGGACTGGGATCACTAAAATCTGTGGCTTGAATGGCTCCTATTACCGTCATTCCATAACGAGGAGCAAAGTAAGCCCAAGAATCATGATAAGTAAGCAATTTTCTATTTTTTAATGGAATTGTCTCAACAGATTTTTTAATTCCTTCATCTAGTTGTTTTAGTAATTTTGTATATTTATTTGAGTTTTCACTATAATATTGTGAATTAGATGGATCCATCTCTATTAATTTGTCACGTATTAAATTTGCAAACTTAATGGCATATTCTACATTCAACCAAAGATGAGGATTTGGATCACCTTTTTCTTTTGGGAAACTAAAATCAAAAATCCAATCTTGTTTTGATATTGTCTTATCTCCCAGTTTTAATAATTGAATATTATTCGGAGTTTTAGAAATTACATTTTTTGCAATCTTTTCGATATTTGTTTCTAAATTAAGCCCATCAATGATAACAAGATCTGCATCATTAATTTTTATTGTATCTGAAGGAATTAGTTCAAATGTATGGGAATTTATACCTTCTGGAACAAGTCCTATTAAATTAATTTTATCTCCTCCGATATTTTGAACTATATTGGTTATTGGTGCAACTGATGTTACTACGTTTAATAATTTTTCTCCTCCAGCAGCGTTCTGTTTAACTCTAATAGAAGTATTATCTTCTTGAATTGTGGTCCCATATGAATTTGTAAAAGATATTAAGGAAAAAAGAAATAGTCCCATGCCTAAAATAAATATTCTCCTCATTGTCACGGAAGTAGAATCAATTTTCATTAAACAAATTTTATATATCTGGTATTAATTAATTGTTACAATTATTATTCAAATACAAAATAAAAATAATAAAAATAATAAAAATAATAGTAATAATAATAAACTATAGGATCAGAAATTATTGCTTATAGTTTCTTTTTGTAATTTCTAAGGTAACATCCTTATTAATCAAGTTATGTAGAAAGGTGTTAAATAATAAATGTACATTCACACATTGTAAATAAAGAAATTATAAAAATAAATAATACTTACCAAAAATTAATTATCTATTTATACCAATACTTTTAACTCTTGCATCAATAGTATATGTTACAGTAAATGGTTCACCATTTGTTTTATGAAAAACTAGTGCATTTCCTACGAAATTAAATGAACCAGAACTTATTCCAGTACCGTTTATTTCTATAGGGACATCAATTATATCTCTCATATGAGTAATCGCAATACTCTTATTACCTGGTAATACTGCATGATAGGGTTCCCCATGTAATGAATCTGGTTTGTGTTCTGGCGCATACGTATGAAGAATCTCTGCCTCTATTGGTTTACTGGCAGTAAATGTTACCGTTCCAGACCAAACCTTTCCATCATCTCTTAAAGGAAGAGCAAATACTACCTCATGAGATGGTTGTCCTGGGTGTCTTACAGGAGCAGGTTGAGACATAACCGTCTTTTGTTCTATAAATGTGTCGCTATCATTATCTAGAATAGAAGATGAATAAAACAACGAGGAGTTATATTTAGTGTTCATATCTGAAGATGCGAAAACTATAGAGCTGAAACCACTAAATACTATGAATATCCCAGTTCCAGTCATAAAAAATATAATTGTAGGAATTAAAAATGATGCATTGGAATTATCCATATGAAATTTATCTTTATCAAATAAATTAAACATAAAACCTCTAAAATGAATTTAATTATGTGTTTTAATTAAGTGTTTTGAAATGCCAAAACTATTTCTTTCGAAAGGGACAATGATAAGTTCTATATAACACTAAATAAAAAATATGAATATGATAAAATTTATTTCAATTCTAATTTCATTTCTGACGGTTTTAATTCTTGTAAATTTGAATCAAGTTGTTGTTTCGTATAGTGAAGACCTCTCTAATCAAAATACTAAAAAAAATAATACAGAATTTGATATCTCTAGCTTTGTTTTTGAAACGAGTTCTAGTCCTTTTAATCTTACATATGCAGATTGGACTGCAAAATGGTGGCAATGGGCATATTCAATTCCACAAAGTATTCATCCTGCATACGATGATACTGGAAAATTCTGTAAGGAAGGTCAGAAAAAACCTACCTGGTTTTTCCCAGGAACGTATCAACATTCAGTTATACGCTATTGTGAAATTCCTTATGGTGTAGGAATATTATTTCCTATATTAAATTCTGAATGCTCATTTGCTGAATTTCCACAAATGAAAACAAAAGAGGACTTAAGTAATTGTGCTAAAAAAATTCAAGATAAAACTGTTCCAGAGTTTGTAACACTTAACGGTGTAAAAATACCAAATCTAGAAAATTATCGTATTCAATCAGATATTTTTAATTTTACGTTACCTAAAAGTAACATTTTAAATTTACCATCAGAGACCTCTCAAGCTGTTTCTGACGGAAATTGGGTATTTTTAAAACCTTTACCTCCTGGTGATTATGAACTTAAATTTAAGGGAAACATTAAGACAACAAATAATGAAACAAATGGTAGTAAAGCCAAAGATGAATTTGCAGGTCCTATAGGCTGGAATTATACTACTACCGTTATACTAACTATAAAATAATAATTTAATTACACTTTCTTTTGTATGATTATTATAATAACATATTCTAATAACACATAATGATCTTTATATTAGTAATAGGAATGTTTAATAATCATATGAGAACTTTTCCTAAAATTAAAAATATAAAAAAACATAAAAAGTTCCTCACCCAATAGTATTAAAATTAGATAAAGATTTCCATAGATACCATGTGGCTATACTTCTATAAGGCCTCCACGGTTCAGCTATTTCCATCATTGTATCTGGTTTTGGAAGTTCTGATAAAGAATATACTTTGTATATAGCTTTTCTTACTCCTAAATCTGTAACAGGTAATACATCTTGTCTTCCAAGAGAAAATATCAAAAACATTTCTGAGGTCCATCTACCAATTCCTTTTACATTTACCAATTTATTGATAATTTCTTCGTCATTCATAGTTGGGAATTCCTCTAGATTTATTCGACCATCATATACATGTGATGCCAGATCCTTTAAATAATCTATTTTTCTATTAGATAATCCAACTTTTTTTAAATTATCATTGGGTGAATTTAAAATTCTAGCTGGAGTTACTTGCTTATTATCATAGTAGTTAAGAAACCTATTATAAATGGCATTTGCAGCTTTTCCTGCTAGTTGTTGATAAATAATTGATTCTATAAGAGATTGAAAAGGATCGTTTCGAATCTTTATAGAATATTTGCCAACTATTTTTATTATTTTTTCTATATTACTATCTGCTTTACAAAGGTATTGTATAGCATCAATGTTACATGATTCCATCGCATTACAATAGGTTTAATACTATTCCCATTAATGAAAGATTCG
>DASUCH010000132.1:0-3924 GCA_035762785.1 Nitrososphaeraceae archaeon
TAGAAGAATCTGTTGTAGTCTTTGTACCCATTACTAAGGGATTAGGTTTGTAAATAGAATCAATTTTTAATTGCCAAACTTCATCAGGATTAGAAACAATAGCATCAAAAAAAGCGTTCTTTACTGGTGAGGTTGAGATAATAAAATTCCATTTTCTTTGATTTGTAGAATATTTATCAAATAAATATTTTGCAAGATCACGATCTTCTAATATTTCCATGTAAGAAATTATTAAAAAAATTCCATATAAATTAATTGTAAAAATATTTAAATAGAGATATTTGTACAAATAATGATAGATAGAAAAGATTAGTGAACATCAACATAAATCATTTCATTTTCTATTATAATAGGATAAGATCCTACAGATTTTAGGTTTTGTGGAAACCATATTAAATTGCCAGTTGTTATATCCCATTTAGCTCCATGCCAGGGACATGTTAGTTCTTTGCCATTTAATTCTCCTTCGTGTAACTCAGCTCCTGAATGATTACAGGTATTACCAATAGCATAGTAATTTCCTTTTACATTAGCTACTAAGATTTCTTGTCCTCCTGCAGTTATATGTCTCATATTACCATCTGAAAGATCTGATGCTTTTCCAACCAAGAATTTCGTCATATTGTATTAATAATGTATTAAACTCCTATTTTAACAAATTTCCTATATAGTATATTTCAAATGAAGTTTTAAGAATATACCTATCATTTAGAATTTTGAAATATTTTAGTTCAATAATAGTAGAATATTAATAATATATTAAAACATCAGGGTATTTTTCCTTCCTTCTTATTACCTAATATAAAATAAGTTAAAATATTTATCAATTATTTCGCCGTCACTAGGTAAATTTTAATTATTAAATTTGATATGATGAATAATATGCATAATTACATATTAGAATACGAAATTATTTAGGAAATTTAATTTTTGAAATTATCATTATTATTAGAAATAGATAGAATATTTCAAATAAAAGGAAGTGTTAATTAAATTATGACAAAATTTGGTATTTATAATGATTCACCTAAAATTTCATTTGACACCCATCTTATAAATTTACATCCGGATCAAAGGAAAATTCTAATAGAATTAAGAAATTTTGTAAGATCGATAGACGATAAAGTTATTGAAGATATAAGACCTCATAGAATAGTCTATTCTAAAACATTAGCATTTCGTAATTTCTTAGATATACAACCTACTACAGAAGAATTAATAATAGCAACTAGAAAAAATAGAAAAGAAATTCCTGTAATACACAAAATTTCAAACAAGCAAGATCTTGAAAAGTTAAAGGAAGAAATTATCCTTGCATATGAAAATATAAATTGATTGAATATTTAATTTTAATATATTAAATAATTGTTATTTATTTAGTTTATAGTATTTTAAACTCATTAAAATCCCCAGTAAATTCTTCATCTTTTATTTCAACATTATCGACACGGCTATTAGGGGGACCCTGATGACACCATATCATAACATTATCAATATTAGATTTTAAACCTTCCAAGACACATTCAACATCACCATTCTGTAAATTTTTAACCCATCCATAAACATTATTTTGTAGTGAAATATCTTGAGTATGTTTCCTAAAATATACTCCTTGAACCTTTCCAGAGATGATCAAATGAACTCTAATATACTGTGATGAATCATTAAATTCTTTATTTGAGTTACTATTACTATTAGTAGTATTATTTTGGATCAAGTAAAAAAAGAAAATATAGAATCAAATATAAATTATGAGATAAATTTATGGAATAGAGCCTCCTTCCTCTTCGAAAAGATTTTCATATGTTGTTCCTTTCCTAACTAATTTAAAATCTCCAGAGCTAGTTTTCATAACTATAGGAGGCTTAGTCTGGCAATGAAACGGCATATTAAATACAACGGAATACGCTCCTACATTATAAAATGATATGTAATTACCTATCCTAGCATGATCAAGATTAGATACCCCTGAAAAAGGAAATACATCATAAGTGTCACATAATCGTCCTGCCACATGTATATTCTTTGAAGATAAGGTAGCATTTCTTCTGTAAATAGTAGTATTATTACTTTCTACAACTTCTTGAGGATATTCTTGTTTCATCAAAGCTGCATCCAATAAAATATGATAGCCAGCATCAACAATAATAATTTTATGTCCATTATATTCTTTCATATTGACGATTCTTGAAAAAAGAATAGCCGATTCTGCAACCAAAAATCGTCCACTTTCAATAATCAATTCAAATCTATCATGATCATCTGCTAATTGATTAAGTTGAGTGATATAATTCTCGGCCATCTGTTTAGGAGTAGGAACGAGTTGATTATAGAATACCGGAGTTCCCCCTCCAATATCGATAGTATTAATTTTAAACGAGGGAATATCTTTTTTTATTTTAGAAATAAATGCGTTTAATTTTGATAATGCATTAGAATAACAGGAGAAATTAGTTATTTGTGACCCTAAATGAAAGTGAAAGCCATCAAAATTAAGAAATTCATTATTTATAATATATTTAACAATTTTGAAGGCGCTATCAATTGTTTCTCCATTAAATGGTACTCCAAATTTTCCATTTTTATATGAAGCTCGAATTTCAGCTTTTACACCAACCTCTGGATTTATTCTTATCAAAGTTTGTGGTTTAATATTAATTTTTTCTGCAGCCTTTATAAGATTAGTCATTCCATTGAAAGAGCTAACAACTACTTTAGTTATACCGTTTTGTAAGACTTGAACATATTCTTCTTCTTCTTCTGTTATACTAGTATAGATAACATTCTCTAATTCAATTTTACATTTTTTTAAAAAATATAATTCACCTAATGAAGTAAGATCGAATGTAATTCCATCTTTTATAAAAGAACGTAATATTGATGGATTGAAATTAGCTTTTACTGAATATGCAATTTTCTTTGGTCCTTTGTATTTTTCATAAGCGTTTAACAATTCCTTCGCTTTAAAGTGCAAAGTATTTTCATCTATTATATACATAGGGGTTCCATATTGTGACACCAGATCAAGGATCTGAGATGGTTTAACGAATCTATTTAATGTATATGAATTTGATGTAGTTTTTAGGTTTTTTTCAATTAACTGAATTTGGAAATTTTCTCCCATTCTTTTTAGTATTTAACTGTAAAAAACACAACTTAAAAACATTGCCCCACAATATTAATTATTAATTATTTAGAGTTAGTATTATGAATATTTTTTCTATAATAAAATAAAAGAGAGTTTATTAAATGAAAAATTATGTCTTCATGTTCCGTAATTTAGACAAGCTATGTCAATAGATTTATCTATAGTAAGGAACTGTCACTTTTTGACCTGGCTGCGTTTCTCGTTGTTTCTTTATCTTCTTTACTGCATCAATATAATTTTCAATTGATACAGATGCTTCTGAAGCGTGTTGTGTTGCCTCTTCTGGAGAAGAATATTTTGATAGATATTTTTGTAAGACAAAAGAAACAGCTACATTTACAACTGAATTAGTTTCTGCACCACTAAAACCTTCAGTTAGTTCAGCAATCTTTTCAAAATCTACATCTTTTGAAAGAGGCTTATTTTTAGAACTCATTTCTAAAATACTTTTACGGGTTTTCTTGTCTGGAAGCGGGATATATAAAATTTTGTCAAATCTGCCAGGTCGTAATAGTGCAGGATCAACTATATCAGCCCTATTTGTAGCAGCCAAAACTACTACACCAGAAAGAGATTGAATTCCATCTATCTCTGTAAGTAATTGAGAGACAACTCTTTCTGCAACCATGCTATCACCATCTAACCCTCTTATTGGAGCTATAGAATCAATTTCATCAAAAAATATGATACATGGAGAGGCTTGTCTTGCACGTCTGAATATTTCTCTGACTCCTTTTTCAGATTCTCCAACCCATTTTGATAATAGCTCAGGACCT
>DASUCH010000133.1:0-2127 GCA_035762785.1 Nitrososphaeraceae archaeon
TTTGTTTGCATCTTTCCCATTGATGATAAAACTTGGATAGATATTGCTATACTAGTAGCAGTCAATGCTGTGGCAATTAAAAGTGTTTCAAGAGCTTCCAATCCATACAAAGAAAATACAAAGTAACCTACGAAGAATGGAACAATTACACCGACCGCACCTATTGTAAATGAACTTGCCCCTCCTCGTAAAAACTCTCTTGGAGTAATTTCTAATCCAGCTACAAATAATATTACTATTGCAGCTAATTCTCCTATATTCTTGATTGTTTCATCAAGAATAACGAGTGGTTCTCCATTAAATAATGGCAATCCTCCTAATGCATAAGGGCCTATTATAATCCCCGCTAAGAGTTCTCCTAATACTATTGGCAATTTAATTCGATGAAAAAGTTCCGCAAATATCTTTGCGGCAAATAGCAATAGTGCAAGAGAAATTATTACATGAATAAATATTGTAGAAGCTTCAGTTCCTATTGCCATAATGATGAAATTATAAAAATTAATGACGTTATAAAAATGAATTATTCAATTTTGGAATTTCAGTATTGGAATTGGTTTCAAGACTAATATTGACTAGAACAATAATATCAAAACAAACTTTTCGGTATGTCATCTTCGTCTTCTTCATAATAATAACCAAGTATATTATCTACCGTTTCATCCAAAGTAGTACTACTTTTCATCAGAACAACTACAATTTTATTTTTGTCAGCAATTTGTAATATTCGTATTTTTTCATACTCGGTAACTTTCCATTTTAATCTACCTAATATGTCACTACTGTTATTGATAGGAATGTCTAATTTATCATCTTGTTTCAGTACCTTGTTATAATTATTATATATATTCTCAACAAGACTATTTTCAAAATCAATATTTTTAGCAACAGTCAAACCATTCACATCTCCTCTCGAATTTATAGTAAAAACCGCAAATATATCATCATCAATCTCTACTAAATGTTTAATTTTATCATAACTAGTACTCGTATCAGTGCTCAATTGGATATATCTAACTATATGTTAATTTATGAGTAATAAAAAAGTTAAATTTATGTTATTATACCCGAATTAGATAATGAAATTTATTAGAGATATAAAAATATAAAACACTAATAAATACAAACAATCAATGCCAAAATTTCTTGACTCTCATCATATGAAAGGTGTTGATGAGAATACTTTAAGAAATGCTCAAAATTTTCCAAAAGATGAATTTGGTGTTACTCATGAAAATATAATGTACAATGAAAAAGAAGATAAATTATTCTGTCTTCTTGATGCACCAAGTAAAGAAGCGGTTGAAAAACATCATCAAAAACTTGGAATTCAATGTGAATGGATTACTGAAGTCAAAACAACAAAATAAACAACTACTTTATTATTTTTTTTAAATTTTATATTAATATTAGTTTATTTGAACAATGGATAATTATGCTATCATTGTCTCAAATAGATATCACTTATAGGTTCAGACTAGGATATCCATTTACCTATAATTTCTAGTTAGTAAAAGTTCATAACAAATAGACACTTAACTAAGGCTATAACAGTTTCTGAAATCTTATCTGTATTTAATACATCATTTACTATTTTAATCAATTCTTTATTTTCTACAGGTTTTGTAATAAAAGTATATACAGAAGCAAACTTGTGTGCAATATGAAATAATGTTTCACTTCCTGTCAAAAAACATATTTTTGTGTTCTTATCTCTTTTTCTTATTTCTTTATATAATTGCATTCCGTTAATTTCAGGCATTTGTATATCTAGTATTATTAAATTATAGAATTTAGATTTTAATTCATCAAGTGCTATAATGGGATTAGAATAATAATTTACCACTATGAATCCATTTTGTTCTAAAACTACTTTTAGCATTATACAAATATCTAATTCATCATCAATTACCAATATCCGTTTTTTATTAGCTAAAGTAATAGCATAATTTTGTACAATTACTATAAATTAATTGTTATAACAACTAATTGATTATTTCCATTCCCAAATTATACCAGATTTTGTTCCATTAAACCAAGATTTGTATTCATATAAGCCTATCAAGTTATCAAGGAATGCAAGTTTTCCATCAGAATCGGTTTGAAATGTTAGAATACCACGGTATG
>DASUCH010000134.1:0-2984 GCA_035762785.1 Nitrososphaeraceae archaeon
TATATTTATGCTATAAATTTTGTCTATTTAAAATAATACAGTAATTTAATATAAATGGTATCCAATTATATGTTAACTATAGAAACAAATTTGAAATCTTTATATAAAGATGATGAAGTTTCACAGATAATTAAGATATTGTGAAAAGATTTGCCTTCACTAAAAGATTCTGCACGTGTAGTAAAACAATTAGAGACCTTGGAATATAGAGTTCTGAAAGTATTTGTTTCTTCTATTAAACATCATGAAATTTTAAATAATCATAACATTCTTTCTTATTCGAATTTACACAAAGATCGAGTGGAGTATGCACTAGAAAGTTTACTAAAATTAAAATTAATATCTAAAACGGAAAAAGGTTTTAAATTACTTACAGCAGGGTTAGACGTATATGCTTTGAAACTCTTGGTGGAGTCAGGAATAATAATAGGAATTGGCAATTCATTGGGAATAGGCAAAGAATCCGATGTAGTAGAAGCTATATCAGAAATTCACCAACGAAGAGCTGTTAAATTCTTTAGAATAGGTCGAATAAGTTTCACAGATACTAAGCGAAAAAGATCTCTTGAAAAAAATAAAAATGTCAACAACTGGTTATTAATAAATATTGAAGCAGCGAAAAGAGAATATGATTTTTTAATCAAATTAAAATTGACAAATATGAATATTGCTACACCTTACTTCAGATCGATGCATTCCATAGTAATGGATAGGATAAATGGATTACGTTTAACAGACATTAGAAATTTACATAATCCTAAAGAAATTTTTTATAAAGTATTCGAACAAATCCGACTCGCCTATAACGTAAATATCATTAATGGCGATTTGAGTGAATATAATATTTTTTTGGACGAGAATAATGATATTTTGATAATCGACTGGCCTCAGGCAGTTACTTTAGACCATCCAAATGCAGAATTCCTTCTTCGAAGAGATTTACATAATGTAATACGATATTTTAGACGAAAATTTGACTTAAGCCTAGATGAAGATTCATATTATAATATTTTGGTAAAAAAATAGAAATTATATGTCTATGATTTACCTTCTTCTAAATTAATGGAAATATATTAAACCTATTATTTTAACAACTGCGTTCTATCAGTTTTTTCCCAAGAAAATGAGGGATCGTTCCTCCCAAAATGCCCATAAACAGCAGTTTTTTTATATATAGGCCTTTTTAATGATAAGGTTTCTATTATTTTTGAGGGACGCATATCGAAGATCTTTTTTACCCTATTCTCAATTTGCTCTTCTTGAATTCTACCTGTCCCAAATGTATCCACCATAACTGAAACGGGTTCAGCCATTCCGATAGCATATGCGATTTGTACTTCACATTTTCGAGCTAACTCTGCGGCCACAATATTTTTTGCAATATATCTTGCCATATAGCATGCAGAGCGATCTACCTTTGAAGGATCTTTGCCAGAAAAAGCACCTCCTCCATGACGACCCATACCACCATATGTATCTATAATTATCTTTCTTCCTGTAAGGCCAGTATCTGCTGAAGGACCTCCTAAGACAAACCTTCCTGTTGGATTAATGATAAATCTCGTTTGACTATTAATCCATTCAGCACAGGTGGGGCTGATAACCTTGTTGATTATTTCCTCCCGTAACTGACCAAGTTCTATTTCAGGAGAGTGTTGAGTAGAGAGAACTACTGTATCAATTCGTTTTGGAATACCATCTTCATATACTACAGAAACCTGAGATTTTCCATCTGGCCTTAACCAATCTAATTCTTTTCTTTTCCTGACCTCACTTAATTTCATACAAAGCTTGTGAGCCATGATTATTGGTAAGGGCATATATTCTGGAGTTTCCTCGGTAGCATATCCAAAAACCAATCCTTGATCCCCTGCACCTTGATCTTTTAATTCCGTGGGACTTACTCCAAGAGAAATATCATCACTTTGCTCATGGATAGACGTAAAAACTGCACAGGTATTACAGTCAAATCCAAAATCTGCTCGATTATAACCTATTTCCTTTATGGTATTTCTAACTACTTTCTGGATATCTACCGAACAATTAGATGTAACTTCTCCTGCAACAAAAACAGTTCCTGTAGTCGTTAATGATTCAATTGCTACTCTAGAATTCATATCACCGGACAAAAATTCATCTAGTAATGAGTCAGAAATTTGATCACATATTTTATCAGGATGACCCTCTGTTACACTTTCAGAACTAAATAAATATTTAGAAACCATTTCTTAAATGCTATAACTTGAAATTAAAAATCTTTTATTAATCTTATAAAAAGTACATTATTGCCACGAATAACAACTTTTCCATAATTTGCCAGCAGATCTGAACCTAGATATTCCTCGGCATTAACCAGAATAAGATTCATGTATGAATCTACATTACTCATGACTCCTTTGTATTCAATTTCACTTTTTAATCTCACTGCTACCCGTTGGTTAAGAGATTTCTGCAATAAAGTTAATGGTCTCTTTGGTTGTTGAGAACTAGAATTAGCTGACAATGTCAATATATCACTTTGCAATTCATTTTCACATTTAGCAGAATAAAAAGGTTCCTTTACGGTTAAATAATTATAACAATAAATTTTAATATTTTTTGTTGGATTTTATTTCTACAGGGTCTTCCAATCTAGATAGATTTCTTCGTGGAGGAATTCGTACAGGGATCATAACTAATATTTTTGGAGAAAGTGGTTCAGGCAAATCTCAATTTTGTTTTAGTATTTGTGCAAATGCGCTTAAAAAGTACAAAGATGTGAAAGTTATTTTTATCGATACCTCTGGCAATTTTAGACCAGAAAGAATTCTTGATATAACTGACGACCATAATCTAGATAAAATACTCTATAATATACATTACATAAGACCATATTCTATTAATGATCAATTTGAAGCAATTAAAAAAATTTATGAGATAAAACCAAAATTAGTAATTATTGATACTATTACTTCACTCATATCTCAAGAGACCAAAAATATATC